>JAIVHD010000081.1 GCA_020201235.1 Lysobacteraceae bacterium | reverse complement strand
TCACCACCCGATCTACTGCGGCGGCCCCAGGCCCCGCGTCTGCGGCGTTTTGCTCGGTCGCGCATCCTCACCGGACAGGCAAGTACGCCTCCGGTGCGCTCGGTTGCAAAACGCCGCAGCCACCGGACCTGGAACCGCCTCGCGACGACCGGGTGGTGAATAAGCCGGGTTAAAAGTAGGCAAAAGCGCTCTTTTTAAGGCGCAGCACGTTGTCTCGATATCGGAATGGATGGGTGGTTAGGTGTTTGGGTTGGTCTTCGCTGGTTCTTGAAACCTGGGCTGCGGTGCTTGGATGCCATGGTGATTTTGGCGGTTGCCCCGGTCCCGTCTCAATTCCCCGGGTGCGCTTCGCTTACCCGGGCTACGAAAACCCGACGAAAAGCCAACCACAGCCCGCGTAGCCCGGGTAAGCGCGCGCAGCGCGTGCACCCGGGAGCCAGCGCCCGATCCCGGGCCCATTCCCGGGCCCATTGCGAGAGCGCTATTATCCCGTTTTTATCTATGAATACGAATCATTTGCATTTGGGATTTATTTGCGATAAGCTGTTGGTCACTGGCTTGATGCGCACGAGGATTTTAAGGATGTTTAATTATCAATTCAGCCGATTGGAGCGTTGGTGGATACTGGGTCTGCGGTTGGCGTGGCAGTATCGGAGACGGCCGCGAGCGATTGCGCGCTTGATCGATCGCATTTTCGACCAGGCCGGGCTTGAGCCGTGCGGGAATCACATGGTCGGGCTGTTGACGAGCCTCGAACACGAGGGTGCCAGCCATCTCTATCTCGAACGTTTCGACCAGCCCGGTCTTACCGGCGATGAACGCGATCTGCTGTTGGGCTTAAACGCCTGTTATCGCGACGATCTACTGGCCGCCGAAAACGCGCTGAGCGCCCTGTTACCGCCAGATCACGGGGATGCGCCGTTGCGCATACTGCAAACCATCGCCCGTCCGAAATCCCGCCGGCCTCAAGCGGATGCACCACATGACTCATTCAGCAATCAGTTGATGCCAGTGCATTGAACCCACCTGATTTACCACCCCTGTGTAGCCAGACTTTGTCCGGTGCTGTCGCTGGGGTGTTTCGCGACCGAGCCAAGCGCCACAGCTGCGGGCGCTGACAGCGTCGCAAAAGGAAGGGTGGTGAATAATCCGGCTTGAATCTCGGCCTGGGCCTGCCGGTCAGGCGCCGGCAATCGAGCCATCGTCTGTTTTTCCACGACGCGGATCGCTGCAGTGAAGATCATTCCAGATAAAAAAATCTGCGTGAATCTGCGTAATCTGCGGTTCCGTGCCTTTCCTGTCTCGGCGTGGCGGAGTCAACTACGTAAACAGGTAGATCTTTGGGGGCGAAGGGCGGCTGCTTGATTGTTGCGCGCACTTTTGCGCTAAAGTGAAGCGCATGATGACCCAATCGATTTCTTCCGGTAGCCGCTCGGCGCATGGCTCCGCGGCGTTGACGCTTTATGGGTACTGGCGCTCATCCGCCAGTTATCGGGTACGCATGGCGCTGAACCTGAAGGCACTGGATTATCGGCAGTATTTTGTTCACCTTTTACGCGACGGTGGCCAGCAGCTGCAACCGGATTATCTTAAGCTCAATCCGCAAGGCCTGATCCCGGCACTGACCCACGGAAAGCGCGTGCTGACTCAATCGCTGGCGATCATGGAATACCTGGACGAAGTATTTCCAGACACGCCGCTGTTACCCGGCGATGCCGAAGGGCGGGCGCGAGTGCGGGCGCTCTGCGGTGTGATTGCCTGCGATACCCACCCGCTCAACAACTTGCGCGTGCTCAAGTACCTGGGGCGCGAGTTTGGGCTTAAAAAGAGTGCGCGCGACGAGTGGTATCGACACTGGGTCTCGATCGGCCTGGATGCCTTCGAGCGGATGCTGGCCAATCAGCCCGACAGCGGCCGTTGCTGTCATGGCGATCTTCCGACGATGGCCGATTGCTGTCTGCTGCCACAGGTTTATAATGCACGCCGATTCGAATGCGATGAGTCCGGTTGGCCGCACATTTGCCGAATTTCCGCACATCTTGCAGACATCCCCGCGGTTGCCCGCGCAGCACCGGAAAACCAGAATGATTCAGAATAAAAGCCCGATTTTTCCGACGCACCCGGCCGTTCTCGCCGGCTTGCTGGCTCTCTTTGTGGCCGGTTGCGCGACCACCCCGCCCGACCCGGCGCTGTTGCTCGAAGCCGAAGAAGCCATTGAGCTGGCCGAGCGCGCCGAAGCGCAGCGGCATGCATCGCTGGAGCTTGCAGAGGCGCGCGAACTCTACGCCACCGCCCAGGCTCTGATTGCACAGGACGAAGCCGAGGCGGCCACCCGCATGGCCGAACGCACAACGCTGCAGGCGCGTTTAGCGGTTGCGCGTTCCAGGGGTGCAATCTTGCGCGCCGAACTCAACCTCAAGCGCGACGAACTGCAGCGTCTTGAAGCCGATTTGCGCGACTCATTCGGCGACGCCATCGAGGTACAGCCATGATGCCATCGGCCCGCCGATACCTTACAAACCCGCTGCAGGCTGTACTGGCACTGATGCTTATCACCGGGTGCGCAACGACGACTCCGCCGCCTTCTGGCCTGCTCGATAATCTGCGAGCCGATCTGGCCGCGCTTGAACAGGACACCGAATCGATCGCGCTTGTGCCGCAGGCGGTCTCCGAGGCACGCTCGGCGGTGCGCCGCGCAAGCGCCGACGGGTTGGTGGAAGAGGAGCGCCAACAGCGCGTATGGCTGGCGCGCAAGCGCATCGAAATCGCCCGTGCGGCCAGCTTCGCCGAGCGCGCGAGGCGCGAAATCGATCAACTGGAAGAACGCCGCAACCAGTTGCTGGTGCGCGCCAGCCGGCTCGAGGCCGAAGAGGCACGCTACGAAGCCGAGCGTGCACTGATGCTGACCACCGCCACGCGCGAACAAATGGAGCGCGCGCGTGCTCTGGCCCAAAGCGCCGAACAGCAGCGCGACAACGCCTCGCGCGACGCCGCCGACGCGCGCGAAGAAGCCCAACAGGCCCGACGCGTGGCCGAAGCCCAGTCGGCCGAGGTCGACCTGGCACGGCGCGAGGCCGAACTGGCTTCGCAAACCGCGAAGAGTCTGCAACGCCGGCTCGAATACATGGAATACCGCGAAACCGATCGCGGCGTCGTCATCACGCTCGGCGATGTGCTGTTCGAAGTTGGCAAATCCGAATTGCTCGACTCGGGCAAACAAAGCCTGCAGGATGTCATCGAACTGCTTGAGAACGAGTCGGACAAGAACATCCGCATCGAGGGCCACACCGACTCAAGCGGCCCGGCCGCCCTCAACCTGCGCCTCTCCGAGCAGCGCGCGCAGGCCGTCCGCGACGCCTTGATCGAGCTCGGCGTCGACGCCGGCCGTCTCCAGGCTGTAGGCATGGGCGAAGATTTCCCAATCTCCAGCAACGAAACCGAACAAGGGCGTTCGAGCAATCGCCGGGTCGATGTAATTGTGCTAAACGAGTGAGCTTAGGCCCCTGGCCGGCGAGTGCGGGAGGCTGACCCGGGCTCCGAAAACCAACCACAACCCGCGTAGCCCGGGTAAGCGCGCGTAGCGCGTGCACCCGGGAAGCAGCGCCCGATCCCGGCCTCATTCCCCGGGCGCGCAACGCCGACCCAGGCCACAAAACCAACCACAGCCCGCGTAGCCCGGGTAAGCGCGCGTAGCGCGTGCACCCGGGAATCAGCGCCCGATCCCGGCCTCATTCCCCGGGCGCGCAACGCCGACCCAGGCCACAAAACTAACCACAGCCCGCGTAGCGCGTGCACCCGGGGCCAGCGCCCGGCCCCACCTCCATTCCCCGGGTGCGCTGCGTTATCAGGGCTGCAAAAACTAAGCCATTTCAACGTCAAGCCCAACGTCAAAGGCGTTTCGCCCCGCGCTGCGCGCTTGCGGGCGACCTACTTTTGACAGTTACCTCAAAAGTAGGCAAAAGCGCTCTTTTTCAGGCGCAGCACGATGTCTCGATATCGGAATGGATCGGTGGTTAGGTGTTTGGGTTGGTCTTCGCTGGTTCTTTAAACCTGGGCTGTGGTGCTCGGATGCCATGGTGATTTTGGCGGTTGCCCGGATCCCGCCCCCATTCCCGGGTGCGCTGCGCTTACCCGGGTGCGTATTCCGGTCCAACGTGAACACCCAATCCGGTCCAACGTGAACACCGAATCCGGTCGAACGTGAACACCCAATCCGGTCTCAACGTGAACACTTTTGCCGTTTCTCCGGATTCGGTGTTCACGTTCCGGATTGGGTGTTCACGTTGGGCCGGATTGTTTCGCAACGCATTGTTTTTCTTTCATAACCATATACCCTTCAGCGATTTCTGGAGGGGATATGGCAGCACAAAGGACAA
>JAIVHD010000302.1 GCA_020201235.1 Lysobacteraceae bacterium | reverse complement strand
CGCGAAACACAACGATGGTCAGTCCGCGCAGACTGGACGGCTCCTGCAAAGGCTGAACGGTCAGGTCGACCCGATGCGAGCCACCGTTGGCGCCGATTTCGAGGCCATGCAGATTGACCGAGGTGTTTTCAGCGGTTGCCTTCTTGATGGCCCGTTCCAGAGGGGCCCTCAATTCGTTGCGGGCCATCGCGTAAATGTTCCAGTTGGCCTTGCCGGCTGCCGGTTCCAGGTACTTCCCGGTACGGCCACTGATGTAGACGATATCGGCATCGCGGTTCAACACCACCGCAGCCGGTGCATAGACCTGCAACAAAACCTGGTCGGCTGCGGTTTGCAGGCTTTCGCTGGATTGATCGGACGTGGACTGTTCGGGTTTTTTCACGTCGCGCTCCTTGGCTTTTCGCGACAGCGGAGGATAGGAATTGAGCAGGAAATGCGGGCCCTTGGCGACAGGCCGATCCTGGCGCTGGAAAAGCCGCAGCCTGGACTCCAGGGGCTGAAACAGGTGGCCGAGTCGGCCGACGGATTCGGAATTTCCAAGCAACAGCAGGCCGCCGGGGTGCAGACTGTAATGGAACAACGGCAGCAGGTCTCGTTGCAGCTTTGGGTCGAAGTAAATCAGCAGATTTCGGCAGGAAATCAGATCGAGCTTGGTAAAGGGCGGGTCCAGGATCACGTCATGTTGCGCAAACAGTACCTGGTCGCGGATCGACTGGTTGACGCGGTAATGGTCTTCGTGCTTGCGGAAGAACCGGGCCAGGCGTCGTTCGCCGACGATTGACTCGATGGTGAGCGGATACTCTCCTCGACGCGCACGCGCAATCGCATCCTGGCTGAGATCGGTGGCAAAAATCTTCAGCTCGAAATCGCGCGACTGGCCATCCATGGCTTCGCGCATGATCATGGCCAGGGAGTAGGCCTCTTCACCGGTGGAGCAACCGACACACCACACGCGCAGTTCCGGCCCGGTCTCCTGCCTGCCCAGGAGTTCTGGAATGGCAATATCGGACAGGTGCGTCCAGACTTCCGGGTCCCGGAAAAAATCGGTCACACCGATCAGCACCTCATTGAACAGCAGATCGACTTCTTGCGGGTTGTCGGCAAGCAGTTTGACGTATTCGGTCAGCTCGCTCAAACCGTGAATCACCAGGCGACGCTGCATGCGGCGGCTCAGGGTGCTGGAGCGGTATTGCGAAAAATCATGTTTCGTTTGCTTCTGCAGCAGCTCGATGATGGACTGCATGGCGTCCCGGTCTGATTTTGTGCCGGTCGTATCCGGGTCGATCGCAACCTGACCCCTGGTCTGTCGGAGGTAGCCCAGGATTCGTTCCGGCAAGGCCTCGGGCGTGTCCACGATGTCGTCGCATCCGGCGGCGATGGCACTTTTGGGCATTGAATCGAACTGGGCCGATTCGGGAATCTGCACTGCCGTCAGGCCGCCGACCGCCCGAATCGCCTGCATCCCCAGGGTGCCGTCCGACCCCATGCCCGACAGGACAACGGCAACGGCATCTCTTCCGCGGGCACTGGCCAGGGACGAAAACAGCACATTGATCGGCAGTCGCAAGCCCCTCGGTTCGGTCGGCCTGGCCAGCTGCAGGCGATCCTCGACCACGCGGATCTCGGTATTAGGCGGGATGACATAAACGCAGTTCGGCTTGATCAATTCATCCTGCTTGGCCTCATGCACCCCCAGTGAAGTGACGCGTTGCAGCAACTCCGACAGCATCGTGTGCTCAGACGGTGACAAGTGCTGGACAACGATATAGGCCAGGCCGCTGTCGGCCGGGACATGCGACATGAAGTGTTCCAGCGGATCCAGCCCGCCGGCCGAGGCGCCGATGCCGACGATACCGGTGGCGGGCTGATCAGCCATTGCGGGGGTTGCTGAGCAACATGGTCTTTGGGATCAGCTGGCCTGGGAGGCCGCTTCCGGACACACCAGCATCAGCACGGCATCCTTTCCCGGGGCAATGTCGGCATAAAGGCAAAGGCGACGGCCATCCAGCGCCTGCCCCTGGACGGCCTCGATGGGCTTGCCGGTTCCTGCATTTTCCAGTGCAGCCTGGATCGCCGGCTTGCTTTCCTGGCTCAGCAGGCTGGACAGCATATGGCCCTCGAACTGTCCCGCGTCCAGTCCGAACAACGTGCTTGCGGCCCGATTGGATCGAAGTATGCGACCGTCCCGCCCGAGCACCAGATAGGCTGCGGGGGCATGGTCATAAAGCGCCTGAAAATGGCCAAGTTGCCCGGCCAGCGCTTGTTCGTTCTCTGCCACTTGGGCATACTGCAGATCCAGCTCGACCTGATGGGTTTGCAATTCGTGCAGCAGTTTCAAAGCATCGCCGGACCGATCCGGGTCGCTGGCCAGACGATACAGCGAGGACAGCGCCTCGGTTCCAAGCCCGTACGTTGCCGACACCGGCGTCGTTCCGGTCCGCAATCGCTCTTCGGCATCGCTGCGCAGTTGCTCCATCCGGTTTGGGTTGGTGGTCGTCATAAGCCATCTGTATCCGTTTGTTTAAACCAAAAAAATATGCCAGGGCATTGTATCCCAGAACGAACGCGGCACCGTGAAGCACCTCCGGATCGAATTCGGGCCCCGAGGGGCAGCATGCCAGCCCATTCGCGGCCGTTCTGTGTTTGCACAGCGGGCTTTCCGACTGCCAGGTCCTTTTGTCCCGATTGCGTGCATGGCGCGACGTGGCCGAGGAGTGGCCGGCAGAGCCGCTAGCCTGGATGGGCGCGGGCAACACCCGTTACGACCTCGGGGCCCTGGAAGCTGCGGCGGTGGATCTTGAGCATGCGCTGCAGATCCCGCCCGGTAGCCGGCCGGTGCGTTTGAAGCTGGCGTTGCGGTTGGCAGCGGCCTGCGAGCCCCGACCGAATCGTGACTATGTGCGGTAGGACACAGACAGATGGCAGTCAGCAACTCATATTAAAGGTCTATCACACCTAAAAGAAAATCCCGAAATGCCCCTTATGAATCTGATCATTACACTGGTTGTCGTCGGCGTGCTGCTTTGGCTGATCAACAGCTTTATTCCAATGCAGCACACGATGAAGAAGATTCTCAACGCAGTTGTCATCATCGTCGTTATTATCTGGCTGCTTTCGGCATTTGGCGTGCTCGACTCGATGTCGGGAATGCGTATTGGATAAGCGCCTTGCAACCCTCAACCAATCCGTATTGGATGCGTTCGCCGGCGTACAGACGCGATTTCGCCGCTTGTATATTCTGAGGGTTGTGCGCTCATGTCGAGTGCGATCATAGGAGACCAGGAATGTTTATTAGCAAGAGCACAAGAATTCGCGCTACCGCAGTGATCCACGGCTTATTGATTTCCGCATTAGCCATTGGCTTTCTGGCGGCTTGTTCCACTGCGCCCAACACCGAAATCGACAGGGACGATCTGAGGCAGAGGGCGGCTGCTGCACTAAGCGCGGCCACGTCGCGCCACAGTGGTTTTGATTCGATCATCCAGGCCGCACCCGGGTTCGCGGTCTTTCCAAGTGTAAGCAAAGGTGGTGCAATTGCGGGCGGTGCCTATGGCCGGGGAATCGTCTACAGGAATGGCACGCCGGTGGGGTATGCCGATCTGAGTCAGGCTACTGTAGGTTTTCAGCTAGGCGGCCAGAGCTACACGGAGATACTGGTATTTGAAAGTGTCAACGCGCTGGAGAGGTTCCAGAGGGGAAGCTACCAGTTCAGCTCGCAAGCAACCGCAGTGGCGTTGAAATCCGGTGAAGGCGCAAATGCCAAGTTCCAGGATGGTGTTGCCGTATTCACCATGGATGAAGCCGGTCTGATGTTTGAAGCCGCAGTCGGTGGACAGAAATTCTCATACCAGGAATTTGCTTCAAGATAACGTTGCAGTCTCATCGGTCAAGCACGGCATCTTCGAAGGCGGGCTTGATGGCGTGTTTTGCAAACCAGCGCACCGGAGGCGTACACGCCCGTCCGGTGAGGTCGCGAAACGCCCCGACCATAGAATCTACAGTCCCCTCGCGGCGGCACGGTGAACATTCGGCGGCCGTGCCGTCTCTTCGCCGCCGCCACTGGCGGCGGCTTTTTTTGCCACCCTACGAGCCCCGTTGCGTGCGGTTGCCGACAGATGTTCAGGGTCAACCTGATCTATCATGCACGCCATTACTCGTGTTTATCGGAGTTCTTTAAAAGATGCTCATTGGTCACAAGCAATCCCGACCCGCAGCCACCCGGCTGGGGCATCGAGCTGCATGACGATCGGATCCGTAAAGCTCGCTATTGAAGTGGCCTGCTGGGTCATCGGCGTCTCGCTCATCGTGTTTTACTTCAGCTCGACTAGCCACGGCGGAACCGCCGAAAGCAGCTGGCGCGTCCGAGGCAATCGATAGTAATGCGCTTCCCATCGATTCACTTCCGGTTGCATTGCTTCGCATGCCCGGCGTCAATCTCGAAGTGCCGGTTTTTGCCGATATCAGCGAACGCAACTTGAGCCGCGGTGCCGGCTGGGTTCCGGGAACGGCGTTACCCAATGACGGTGGAAACATGGCCATTGCGGCTCATCGCGATCAATATTTCAGGGCTTTGAAGGACGTTGCGGTTGGTGATCTGCTGGAACTCGAAAGCCTGTCGGGTCCGCAAGATTACAGGGTCACGAGCCTCACTATTGTCGAGCCCGAGGACCTGTGGCCGCTTGACCCGGCCGATGTGGCAACCGTCACGCTGGTCACGTGCTACCCATTCTATTTTGTCGGCAGTGCGCCGCAACGCTATATCGTGCAGGCTGTCGCTGTCGATTGACCGTATCCGATGGTATCAAGCGCGCTGAACGCACCGTCAGGAATGCACCTGATCAGGTACATGACTCAGCCAAGACGAGAGATAAAAACCATCGAACCGTGCTCAAAAAGGTTTCAATTCAATAATCTGCGGAAATCTGCGTAATCTGCGGTTCGCTTTAACAACAACTGGAACAGGTATCTAATCAGAAAAATGTGAGCGGTGTCTGCGCATTTTCATGGGGCAAAAAAAGCCCTGGCCGTTTTCTCCGGCCAGGGCTTTTTCTTGCTGCGTTTTTGCAGATCCTATCTTCGAGCGAGCCCGGAATACTGCAGGCCTACCGCGGCAATCAGGGCCATCATCAACGTCAGTAGCGCAAGCCCACCCGCCGAGAAGATCGGTACGCTGAGAGCTGCAGCCTGCGAATTGGTGAACGTGCAGGTCACGTTCTCGCCAGCTTGAAGGCCTATGGCATTGACTTGCGAGCCGTCGTCGCAGACGGCGCTGTCGAGCTGCCAGCCGGTCGGCACCGTTTCGCTCACGGCATAGGTGCCGGGCGGCAGCGTTTCAACGATAAACTCGCCGTGCATCAGGCTGAAGTTGCCGAGATCGCCGGTGAAGTCGAACGCCTGACCGGTATCGGAAGGGTCGGCCTGCTTGAGTATGGTGATCGTGCCGCCAGTCGCGGTGTCCTCAGTGTTTATAAACACACAGGTCACGGTTTCGTCGGCATCGAGCACGAAGTTTGCGGTTGCCGTTCCGAGATCACCGGTACTATCGGTATCGTTGCAGACGATGTCGGTCAGCGCCCAGCCAGCCGGGACCGCTTCGGTGGAGGTGTAACTGCCCGGCGCCAGGTTATCGACAATGATCTGCTGGCCGTCGGCAAGGGTGCCGGCAGCATCGCCGGTAAAGTCGAAGGTTTGGGTGCTGCCATCCGGATTGGTCTGCTTTTCGACGATGATGGTGCCGGTACCGGGTTGTGGACATTCAGCCGGAACGGTAATGTTGTTGTTGTCGGTGGTGACCGTCGAGCCAAATGCCAGCGCCCTGCCTTCAAGCGATGCCGTATCTCCCAGGGTAATGCTGAGACCGGCGGCGGTACCACGAAATACGGTTCCGATGAAAGCGGCATTTGCGCCGATTGTCGTGGCGCCGACAGGCGTCCAGAAGATATTGTCGACACAGGCACCCTCAGCAGTCTCGACGCTGGAACCGGCAGCCGGATCGAGCGAGCCACCCGGTCTGAAAATGTACACGCCATCGCCGCTGAGCGTGACCGTGGCATTCGTGGTAACGCTCATTGCGCCCGTGCTCGAGTAGCAGCCGGGCGGAAACTCTCCGGGCGGTCCGGCGCCGATACTGACCGTGTCCAGTGCGACGGCGGCACCGATCGGCGTACAGGATTGCGCTTCGAGATCGGCCCGGGCGGCGTTCTGGTCAATTCCTGTTTGATCCGGGCACGGTGTCACCACGTTCGACCCCGCGGTGACATCCGGCGCCGTGCCGGTCGTAAAGCAGACATCGCCGTCGACCAGCGTCGCGCCGTTGTTGCTGAAGGTTTCGGCTACAACCCCG
>JAIVHD010000080.1:10164-17382 GCA_020201235.1 Lysobacteraceae bacterium | reverse complement strand
TCTACTGCGGAAAAGCCGGATTGGGCCAGATTTCCCGCTCTTTTTCGTTAAATAGGCCCACTATTCGCCTCAAAAGATCGAAAAATCTGGCTCCAACCGGACTTTCCCTCAGCGTAGATCGGTTAAATCCGACAGGCTCCGAGGAGCCTGTGTGGGCCAGTTACCATGACCGACCATCCCCGACAAGGTCTTCCATGAATATTTCCGATGCAATCATCCGGGCCGCAGACGTCGCGCGTCCGCAAGCCCGACGCGGCCGCGTGGCCGACTATATCCCGCAGCTTCGCGCGCTCGACCCCGAGTTGTTCGGGCTGGCGGTGATCGAGCTCGACGGCAGCGAGCACGTGGTTGGCGATGTCGACATCGCGTTTCCGATCCAAAGCATGTCGAAGGTATTTTCGTTGATCGTCGCGATGCAAAAGATCGGCGGCGAGCAGGACGTGCACCGCCAAATCTGGCAACGCGTGGGGCGCGAACCGTCCGGCGACCCATTCAACTCGCTGGTCCAGCTCGAACACGAATGCGGCATACCGCGCAATCCGATGATCAACGCCGGCGCGCTGGTGATCGACGATCTGCTGATCGAACACTGCGCCGACCCCGTGCTAAGCATCCGTCAACTGGTCGGCGAACTGGCCGGCGATCCGATCGAAATCGACTTCGAAGTGGCGGCGGCCGAAAACGACGCCTCGCAACGCAATCGAGCGATGGCCAGCCTGATGGCTGCGTTCGGCAATTTGAATAACGATGTCGACAAGGTACTCGAGGTCTACAACACGCAGTGCTCGCTGATGATGAGCGCGCGGCAGATCGCGCGCGCGATGCGCTTTCTGGCCAACGACGGCACCGATCCGGCCAGCGGCCGACAGGTGCTGCCTTCTTCGCTGGCCAAGCGCGTCATGGCCCTAATGCTGACCTGCGGAACCTACGATGCGGCCGGCGAGTTCGCCTTCAGCGTGGGCTTGCCGTGCAAAAGCGGGGTTGCCGGCGGCATCATGGCCGCCGCCCCGGACCATTCTGGCATTTGCGTGTGGTCGCCGCCGCTTGATTCGTCGGGCAGCTCGCTGGCCGGGCGCGTCGCGCTGCACGAGTTGACCGATCGACTCAATCTGTCGATCTTCTAATCCCCCGCCACCCGGCCTGGCACCGGCCGACGATGCCGGTCCGCACCCGCGATCGGTCGAGCCCGATCAACCCAGACAATCCACCGCGCCGGTTTTTTCCCGCATGCCGCAGGGTTGCGGTTGACCACGCCGCTTGCGGACCTTAGAATATCCATTCCGCATCGAAACTATTGCATTTTAATACGTTTGCGATAAGATGCATTCGGGTATTCAACGAAACGATGACGTGGCGAAACAAACGGTGACCTTACGCTTGGAGCAGGAAGATCTCGATTATCTTTCTGCGGTCGATATCCAGGGAGCAGGAAATTTCAGCGAAAAGATTCGCGCCTTGCTGGCCGAGGCACGGGCTCAGCGCGAGGGCGTTAACGATCCCGCCGCCGCACCTGGTCGATTCGGCCCAGCAATTATCGCAAGCCGGTTTTCGCGGCTGCTACGACCCGACCGCTTTGGCCCGACGAGCCGGCAGCGGTCTCGAATCCGGGCGTGACCGGCAGGATGGATCCATCACGGACTAAAACCGATGGCGGTGAACCAATCCGGACTGCTGCATAATCCGGCAGAACGGCAAACCCTTGCAATAGGAGCACGACATGAGTGAATCGTTGAGACAACGAGTGGGACGCTTGATCGCGGGCGGATTCAACGCACTGGTCGATGCGGTCGAGAACGCCGCACCCGAGGCCACCATGGAGCAGGCAATCCGGGAAATCGACAACGCAATCAACGAGGTGCGCAACGAACTCGGCGTGGTCGAAGCACAGCGTCACTTGACCTCGAAACGGCTGGCCGAAGACGGCCAGCGCGTCGACACACTCGATGATCAGGCCAAGCTTGCACTGGCAGAGGGGCGCGAGGACCTGGCCGAAGCGGCCGTATCACGCCAGATCGACCTGGAAACGCAACTGCCGGTGCTCGAAGCCCGGCTCGCCGACCTGGGCGACGAAAAAACCAAACTGGAGGGTTATGTCAGTGCCTTGCAGGCCAAGAAACGCGAGATGCGCGATGCGCTCCAAAGCTATCAGGAGTCGCGCCGGGTCGCGGGCCAACCAAGCTCGGGACAGCCGCAACAATCGGCTACCGGTTCTGGCGATGGCCCAGCACGGGCCGAGCGTGCCGGCGACGCGTTCGATCGGGTTTTCAGGCGCCAGACCGGGCTTCAATCGGGGTCCGGCGGGCGCATTGACGACGAGGCACGGCTGTCCGAACTCGAAGAGATGACGCGCCAAAACCGGGTGCGCGAGCGTCTGCTCAGACTCAAGTCCGAGAAGTCGTGATCGAGTATTTCACCGCGCCGGGCAGCGCACCGTTTACGGTTGCGCTGCTGATCATGCTCGGGCTGCTGATATTTGAACTGGTCGCACTGTTTAGCGGGATGGGCGTTAATGAAGTGGTCGACGACCTGATCGCGACCCATGTCGAGCTTCCGGGTGACGCGATCGAGGTGCCCGGCGATGTTTCGGCCGGCATCGAAGGCTCGGGTGCACCCGAGGGCGGCAGCCTGGCCGGGCGCGTGCTGGCCTGGCTCTACATCGGCCGGGTTCCGGTGCTGATGGTGCTGATCGTGTTCCTGTGCGTCTTCGCGCTGCTCGGCCTGACTGCCCAATCGCTGCTTCGCTCGAGCATCGGGCTGGCCGTGCCGTCGGCGATTGCCGCGGCTCATGCCCCAAGACGAATCCAGCGCAGTTCGCACAGCCACGTTTGTTGGTCACACCGCCGTTGTGGTCGGCGGTGATGCGCGCCACCGGCTTGCAGCCCAGGCGCGCCTGGCCGATCGCTTCGGCACGACCCATTACGTGATGGTCGAACCCGAGGACTGCAACGCGGTTCTCGACAACGGCAGCCTGGTATTGCTGGTTCGCCAGATCGACGGCCGCTTCACCGCGATCCCCAACCCCAACCAGGCACTGACCGGCGACGATTGATGATCCAGCATGGACAATTTGAGCCCGGTCGCCGACGGCCGGCCTTTCAAAACCACTGATTCAATTCCCAGGCAACCGGAGGACAAACAATCATGAATTTCGACCCGACAACCATCCTGATCCCAGCCATTATTATTCTAGCGGCACTGTTCACGCTGGGCCTGATCTTTGCCCGTCTCTACCACCGGGCCAGCAAGGAAATCGCATTCGTCCGAACCGGCATGGGCGGCGAAAAAGTTGTTCGTGACGGTGGCACGCTGGTGCTGCCGGTGCTGCACGAAACCATCCCGGTCAACATGAACACGCTCAAGCTCGAGGTCCTGCGCGCGCGCGACGCGGCGCTGATTACGCTGGATCGGATGCGGGTCGACGTCCAGGCCGAATTCTACGTGCGGGTCAAGCCCGACGCCGATGCAATCTCAACTGCCGCCCAAACCCTCGGTCGGCGCACGATGGAGCCGGCCGCATTGAAGGAGTTGATCGAAGGCAAGTTCGTCGACGCGCTGCGCGCCGTGGCGGCCGGCATGAGCATGGAGGACCTGCATGAGAACCGGGTTGACTTTGCCCAGAAAGTCCAGGTCGCCGTGGCCGAGGATTTACACAAGAACGGGCTGGAACTGGAATCGGTTTCCTTGACCGGTCTCGACCAGACGCCGTCCGACTTCTTTAATCCGCAAAATGCCTTTGATGCCCAGGGACTGACCAAGCTAACCCAGGAGATTGAGCGCCGACGTAAAGAACGCAACGACATCGAACGTGAAACCAAGATCCAGATCGAGCAAAAGGATCTTGAAACCGAACAGCAATCGCTGGAAATCGGTCGCGACGCCGAATACGCGCGGCTGATGCAGGAGCAGGAAGTCAAGGTACGAACGGCCGAGACCCACTCGACCGTGGCGCGCCAGGAAGCCCAGCGCAAGCGCGAGGCCGAAGAGGCTCGAATCGAGTCCGAGCGCGCCATCGAAGAAGCCGGCATTGTCAAGTCGCGCGAAGTCGAACAGCGCGAAATCGAGCGCCAGCGAGCGGTCCGCATCTCAGAGCAGGAGCGCGAGATCGCGATTTCCGAAAAATCCAGGGAGGAATCTGCGGCTCGCGCCGAAGCCGATTTGGCTCGGGCCCGCGCGGTGACCGCAGAGGAAGAGGTCAAGACCGTCCGGCAAACCGCAGAAGCCGAGCGCGCCAAGCAGGTACGGCTGGTCCAGGCTCGCGAACAGGCCGAGCAGGATGCGATTGGCATTACGGTTGCCGCCGAAGCCCAGAAACAGGCCGCAGCCGATCAGGCCGAAGCTCTGAGAATGGAGGCGACCGGCGAGGCCGACTCGGTGCGTATCCGGGCACTCGCCGACGAGGACCGCTACCGCGTCGATGCCGAAGGCCGACGCGCCATCAACGAAGCACGTAACGCGCTGAGCCCCGAGCAGATCGCGCTGGAAACTCGGCTCGAACTGTTGCGCTGCTTGCCGTCGATCATCGAGCAATCGGTCAAACCCATGGAGCAGATCGAAGGCATCAAGATCATTGATGTGCGCGGCATGGGGCACAGCGGCGGCAGCGCGGCCGGCGGCGGTGATGCCGGGGGCGATGGCCTGGCACGCTCGGTCGTCGACCAGGCGCTTCGCTATCGCGCCCAGCGTCCGCTGGTCGATTCACTGCTCAACGAAGTCGGCCTGAGCGACCTGGCCGATCTCAGCGGCATGGTCAACTCGCATGGCCGGACGGCTGCCGACAAAGCAGGGCCCAAATCCGGCGACGATGGAGACACACAGCCCGAAGTCGGCCAAAACAACGACTGCGGCGGCCGATCGGACGAATCCGGTGCCGACCCCGACCGATTGGGTTAAACCCGATTGCCGGCATTCAGCCGGCACCGGGAGCCTGGCGACGAAAGCGTGGTGAGTGGTGTAACTGAGTGAGTCTCCTCCGTAATCAGGTACAGAAAAAGCTGAAACAAACGGGTTCAGGAGCCGGACTTAAACAGGCGCGCTTTTTCGCCGTGATGGAAAACACGCTTGAATTCTGCCCGACTGACCGGGATATAGCGCTCGTTGCCGCCAATCTGAATCTGATCACCCTCGGTCAGCGCCAGGCCCTGCTCGTCGACGCGGACCACCATGGTGGCCTTTTTACCGGTGTGGCAAATGGTCTTTAACTCCTTGAGCTCATCAGCCCAGGCCATCAGGTACTGGCTGCCGGTGAACAGCTCACCGCGAAAATCGGTTCGCAATCCGAACGCCAGCACCGGGATGCCAAGCCGGTCGACGATTTCGCTGAGCTGGTAGACCTGATCGCGGGTCAGAAACTGCGCTTCATCGACCAGTACGCAGGCCGGCATGCTGTGCCCGGCGCTGGCCTGGACGAGCTGCAATAGATCGTCCAGCGGCTCGAACACTTCAGCCCGCGCCTCGAGCCCGACGCGCGAGCGGATCACCCCCTGCCCGGCCCGATCGTCCAGCGCCGGGGTCAATAAAACCGGGGTCATGCCGCGCTCGCGATAATTGTGTGCGGATTGCAGCAGGATGGTGGTCTTGCCGGCATTCATGGTCGAGTAATAAAAATAAAGTTTGGCCATTTCCCCTGTCCCAGGTCAAATCAGATCAGTCATCGCCTGAGCGCTCGGAGCAGTCTCCATGCAGAACCGGCGCGCTACGTTGGTCGGGTCGTGCTGCACCCCGGTGACCCGGTCAAACGACCATGCACGCTGCGCGATGCTTGTCGGATTCGGGGTCCGGATGTTCGTCGCAGGCGGATTCGCCGGCCGCTGCTGTGCGGCTTTCGGGTCAGGGCACCGTGATCCGAATTCGAACGGGATCAAAGTCCGGGCGCTGCTCGCGGCGTTCGAGAAGCCATTCGTCCAGGGCGGCTTCGAGTTGTTCACAATGTTGGCAGTCCGCTCGCCGATAGACCACGATGGTGGTCGAATGCAGCGGCAAATCAGCGACAGCCAGTCGGTCGCTGTTGGCGTCGCGGGCACGCCCGAGCAGGGTTTCGAGATCGACCATCGAGCGCTCGACCCGAAAGGCCTCGATCATCAGCTCGAGATGGCGCTGGAAATTTTCGCGATAGCCTTGCAAGTGAAAAGCCGGCGAACGGTCGGGGTGGTAGACGAACAACTGCGGGACCGAGCGAATCGCGCCGCGCCGCCGGGCTTGCGCCCGCGCGTTGCCGGCCAGTCGCTGGTCTTCCAGAACCGCTTCCGAATCCTGTCTCAGCTCAATGACAGGCTCGGCGAGCGCTGCTGCGCAACAGGCCAATCCAGTCAGCCCGAACATCAAAAGAAACCGGATGGTAAAAATCATGGGGCCAGTATACGGGTCCCGATTGGAATTCGGGTCGATAAAATATCAGCGCGCCTGATTCAGCGCCCCGTCCGTTGCGCGCTGCCGCCAGGAGCCGTAGCGGGGGCATTTCGTGACCGAACGCAACCGGGCTTTCGCTCGCGACGCTCGGTTCGATCCGACAGGCTCCTCGGCACAAGACAAGCGAGTAGAATGCGCCACCTATGTCTGGTCTCAACCCGCAACAGCACGCCGCTGTCAAACACATCGATACGCCTTTGCTGGTGCTGGCCGGGGCCGGTTCTGGCAAGACCCGGGTGATTACTGAAAAAATTGCCTGGATGATCGACCAGGGGCACTTCCGTGCCAGCCAGATCGCCGCGATCACGTTCACCAACAAAGCCGCGCGCGAGATGCGCAGGCGCGTCACCCGGCGAATTCGACGCAAGGCCGCCGAGGGCCTGACGATTTCCACCTTTCACAGCCTGGGCTGGAAAATCCTGCGCGAAGATCCCGAGGCCGCCGGTCTGAAGGCCGGCATCAGCATCCTCGATCAATACGCCGCCTCCGACCTGGTCCGGGAACTGCTGCCCGGCTCCTCCCGAAACGACCAGGTCCATATCGCGCAGTCGGCAATCGGTCGCCTCAAGGATAGCGGCACCACGCCGCAACGCGCGCTGGCGGCTGCAGAGAGCGAAGGCGAGGGGCAGATTGCCAGCATTTTCGCGGCCTATCAGCAACGCCTGGCCGAACTCAACGCGGTTGACTTCGACGACCTGATCGCGCTGCCGGCCAGCATGCTGACGCAACCGGAGATGCGCGCGCGCTGGCGAGCCCGGATGCGCTATTTCCTGGTCGATGAATACCAGGACACCTCGGCCGCCCAATACCGTC
>JAIVHD010000080.1:0-10099 GCA_020201235.1 Lysobacteraceae bacterium | reverse complement strand
GCTCGGGGTCGACTATCCGCGCCTGACGGTCATTAAGCTGGAGCAAAATTACCGCTCTGTTGGAAAAATCCTGAAGGCCGCCAACGCCGTAATCGCCGGCAACCCGCACACCCATGAGAAAAAGCTGTGGAGCGAGCATGGTCCGGGCGACGACATCAGCGTGCGCGAATACGCCGACGACAGCGATGAGGCCGAGGGTATCGCGCGCGATCTGATGCACTCGCACGGCTCCTCGTCGATGCGCTGGAAGGATGCCGCGGTGCTCTACCGCTCCAATTTCCAGGCCCGCGAAATCGAAAAGGCGTTACGCGAATACGGCATCCCGTACCGCGTCTCGGGCGGGCCGAGCTGGTTCGACGCGCGTGAAATTCGCGATGGTCTGGCCTACCTCAAGCTGATGCTCAATCCGGACGACAACCCATCGTTCATGCGCGTGCTTAACACGCCGCGACGCGGGATCGGTTCGAGTTCGCTGGCGCGCTTGCTTGATTTTGCCCGGGCCGCCCGGCAAAGCCTGTTCGAGGCCTCGACCGACAGTCAATTTCAACGCGAACTGCCCGAGCGCGCGGCGCGCGGCTTGAGGGGCTTCAGCAACCTGCTGATCGACTTCTCGGACCGTGTCGAGCGGGCCGGAAAAGAGCAGATCGGGACGATCTATCGTGACTTGCTGGAGCACATCGAGTACGGCGAATGGCTCGACCAGCAGGCCGACAAGCCCGAACAGGCGCGGCGTCGGCGCAAAAGCCTGGAAGACCTCACCGCGTGGATCGAACGCCTGGCCAAATCAGCCACTTCAGCCGATGAGATGGTGGCGCGAATTTCGCTGGCGGCCGGCCCCGATGACGAACGCGATAGCGACGCCGAAGAGGTCCGGCTGATGACCTTGCATGCAGCCAAGGGCCTGGAATTTCCACGTGTCTGGCTGGCGGGTCTGGAAGAAGGTCTGTTGCCGCACCGTCACAGCATCGAAGAGGGCCGGATCGAGGAAGAGCGGCGCTTGATGTACGTCGGTTTGACACGCGCGGAGCGCCGGCTGAGCTTGTCATTGTGTCGAGCACGGCGCCAGTTCGGCGAAACCAGCAAGCGCGAACCCAGCCGGTTTCTCGAAGAACTGCCGATGGAACTGCTCGACTGGCCGGGGCGTGACGGCCGCCCGCCGCCTAATGCAGAGCAGGCGCGCAGCCACATCGCCGCGCTCAAGGCTCTGCTGCAGGGCTAAAGCCGGGGCAAAGACCCCGCAGCAACGGTGCTGCAGGGTCACCCGCCCCGGATCCGGCCCGGGGCTTGACCAATCAAAAACCGGGCTTGGGCCGACCCGGGTCAGACCTGGCGAGCCGCCGGCGCATTGATTCGACTTCCAAGCATGCGCTGCCACATCGCGCGCCAGCGCCCTCCCGAGGCCGCGCGCTGGCCGCGCGCGACTGCAACCTCACACTGGGGTACACGCCAGTACGCTGGCTTTGCTTCGATCGATCAGACCCGTGGCGAGCGCGGCCGCCGTATCGATTGGCTGACAATCGCTCCACAGGCTTAACGCCACTTCATCACCCACTCTGCGCGGCATCAGGTAGGTCCAGTATTCGGACCCGAACAATTCGCCCATGCCGCGATAATGCGGGTTGAGCACCGCGCCGCGCCGAACCCATACGTCATCGGCCGCCAGCGCCATCGTCACGCCACCAGCACCGGCATTTCCGTGGATTGCGGAAATCACGATGCGGTCGGTCTGCCCGATGATTTCCTGAACCAGATCATCAATCGCGTTGATGTTGGCCCAGGACTCCGCACCGGGCAGCTCGGCCGCCTCGATGTTGTTGAGGTGGATGCCGTTGGACCAGAAATCCAGGCCGCCGGAAAGCACCAGCACACGAGCATCGCGGCGCGTCGCCCGTTTAAACGCCCGGGTCAGCCGTCGGCATTGCGACGTGCTCATCGCGCCATTGTAGAAATCGAAATTCAGATACCCGACACCATCACTCTCGTGGTAGCTGATCTCGCGCCAATCATCGCCCGGTACGGGTTTTGCGAAATCTGCAACCGGCGACAAGTCCAGCACATCTGCCAGCGCGTCGCCGGCTGGTAACTTGATGCCATGCCCATGCGGCGGTAACACCCTGGCTTGACGGATCCAGACCGAGCCGTCGCCGGTTGCCCGGCAAAGCGCTCCATCACGGCAGGCCAGCCACGACCCCGGCGCGGCGTTAACCTGCGGCCCGCGCACTGGTCCAAAAAGATAAACACCGGCACCGTTTATGCGTTCGAAGACGCCGGGCTGACTGTCGGCGGCCTGAAGGCGAGCCAGAACCCGATCGGTCGACGCCGACCAGTCGATCGAGCGATCGGCCTGGCGCATGACCGGGCGTAGTCGACCAAGCACATCCGGGCGTTGATAATCCAGAGGCTCGGCGCGCAGTTGGCCGCGCTCCACCGCGTCGACCGCCTGCCGAATGCAGGCGAGCGCGGCGCGGGTGACTTCGTGCCGGTAAATACTTGCCTTGGAGGCAGCCTGACGCAGCGGAAACTCTTGCGATGCCCAGATATCACCGGCATCCATGTCCTGATTTGCCTGCAGCAAGGTTACGCCCCAGCGACTCTCGCCCTCGGTAATCGCCCAATCAAGCGATGAGGGCCCGCGATCGCCCTTGATTCCCGGATGCACGATCAGGCATGGATACTGCGACCAGACCGACTCTGGAATCCTCGACTTGAGCATCGGCGCGATGATCAGTTCGGGGCGGAATTGATCGACCGCACCGACAATCGATTTTTCGTTTGTTACGACCGTTACGGCGAGTTCATGCCCCAGCGCTGCGAGTTCGAGCTGCACGCTCTGGCTAAGACAGTTATGAACGGTTGATGCAAGTAATATTCTCATGGCCAACTCCTGAAATGAATGCAAGCACGCGTTTGAACAACGCGACGAACCCCCTTTCCCCTACCGGCCTCGGTCGATTACCGGTTGCCAACCGACGCTTTCCTCGACCTCGGCACATGAGTCATGCCC
Source organism: Lysobacteraceae bacterium (assembly GCA_020201235.1). GTDB lineage: Bacteria > Pseudomonadota > Gammaproteobacteria > Xanthomonadales > Wenzhouxiangellaceae. The sequence continues at coordinate 7,095 of JAIVHD010000080.1, read as the reverse complement.
ATATCAGGAACGCTGGGTCTGTTACTTTCTTTCAGAATTGATGGCTTTTATTTCTTGGGCTTATGAAACTGTGCTCCCGTTCCGCTGGAGGCCGCATTAAACGTCCACTTTCAAGAAACAGCCAGAAGCTTTTGACCGTTTCGGAGCTACTGTATAGCGATACGATCGCGTAACTATTAACTAGATCACAGAATGTAAATTTTCGACATGAAACCGCAAAAAAGTACTTGACTAACCGTTACCAAACGTGTGAAATTGACAGCTTGGCGTTGGGTAACCGGGACAGACACCTGTTTAGGTGTGCGGCTCCGGTTGTTTGATTTGGTATTTTTTTACATGGAGGAGTGGGGCCCATGTTGATCGAAACACAGCTTTCGAACTTTAATCCTTTTCTCGTTTTTCTTTCTTATCTGATTGCAGTCTGCGGCGGCTTTACGGCGCTGGTTTTCGCCCGTGAGTCGATGCATGTCGAACCACGCGAGCGAATTGTCTGGGTCGTGTGGGCAGCCGTTATTCTCGGGAGCGTTGGCGTGTGGGCCATGCACTTCGTCGGGATGATGGCCTACGACATGGGCATGCCGGTCAATTACAACTTTCTGCTTACCGCGCTTTCAATGGTCCTGGCCATTGTTGGCTGCGCCATCGGTTTTGGCATCGTCGGCATGGCTTCAAGGTCTTTTCCAGCCATTGTGGCAGGTGGATCGGTCATGGGGCTTGCAGTAGCCGCAATGCATTACACCGGCATGCTGGCGATGCGCATGCCGGCCCAGATTCACTGGGACAGCATGATCGTCTGGGTATCGCTGGCAATCGCTATCGTCGCCTCGATCGCCGCGCTGTGGATGGCATTCAACCTGAGCGCGCGCTGGCAGTTGATTCTGGCGGCAATGGTGGCCGGAGTCGCGGTGTGCGGCATGCACTACACCGGCATGTTCGCCTGGAGCTATACGATGACTGAGCAGGCTTCGGCCGCGCCGTTGCCCAGCGCGCTCTCACCCAGCGTGGTCGGTGGCGGACTTTTTCTGCTTAGCCTGATTGTTCTGCTGGTGGGCATCGCACTTACTCGCGGAAACCGCTCGCTCGAGACCGCCACCGAACCGGACATCGCGCGCGCACGTTCACCGCCATTCCTGTCGGGCCGACCGGCCATGCTGCTGTCGGCCACCCCGAACAAGCCCGGCCGCGAGTCTTACAGTTGCGCGCTGAACCGTGCCTACTTTGCCGCGCGACTGGTCCGGGCACTTGATGACCTGACGATTCGACACCTCGGCTCGGTGCCGCAAATCAGTATCGATGATTCGGGCCAGGTTCCCGATTTTTTTGAAAGCGCGCCGTCGGCTTGCAGCGAACATCAACCGCGAGCTCTGGTCATCGACGACTCGGCAACGGTATGCAAGCAAATGCAAGCATTGCTGGAGCTGACAGGCGTTTTCGTTGAAGTCAGCAGCTCCGCCGAAACGGGGCTGGAGCTGGCCGAAAACAAACCATTCGACATCATCTTTCTGGATGTTGAGTTGCCGGGAATGGATGGCTATTCGGCCTGCCGCCGATTGAAAGCAAGACGGGCACAACCGGCATGCCCGGTCATCATGCTAACGGGCCGGGATTCGGCGTTCGACCGAATCCGGGGCGTGATGGCCGGTTCCAACCGCTACCTTACCAAGCCGGTTACGGCCGATGATCTGTATGCGGTGATTCGACAATATGTATCGAAGGTAAAACGTACCGTCGCCTGAACCCAGGCGAAATTAATTTGACATTCGGAGAGCGGACATGCCAATCAAGAGAGTAATGGTCGTCGACGATGCTGAGGCCGATCGAATAAACCTTGAGCAGATCATTAGCGACAAGGGGATTTCAGTCATCAGCGCACGCAACGGCAAGGAAGCCCTTCAGAAGGCTTGCGCGGAACGACCTGACATGATTTTCCTCGACATTCTGATGCCGGATATGGATGGCTTCGAGACCTGTCGTGTACTGCGCGACGTTGAAGCCATGAAGGACATACCGGTCGTGATCGTCAGCAGCAAATCGAACAAGGCCGATCGAATCTGGGCGATGGAACAGGGGGCCACGGCCTACCTGACAAAACCTTATACACCGGCCGACATCGACGGCATGTTGGGAAGATTTCATTAAACGATCATGGCCTTGCTTCCTGCGATCGAAGTATTGGGGCGAATCCGGCGCCAGGGCGCGTTGCCACTTGCCCCGGACCGCGAAAGCGACAACGCGAATGAAAGTCGCCGGCGTCGGGGCGTTCGAATCGGCGAGTACAACCTGCTGTTGAACGACCATATCGTGGCCGAAATCGTCGAGTCGGCCACGATTCGCAGGGTACCCTTTGCGCAAGCGTTCTGTCGCGGGCTTACCAATCTTCGGGGAAACCTGGTAACCATCTTCGATCTTGAGAGCTTGCTGTCAGGCGCTGCCGATGCGGGCCCGGCTGAGAGTGCGGCACAGCCCGACAGCGCGCGATGGACAGCGCATGAGCGCAAGCCCGTGCGACTGCTGGTAATGCAGACACGGCCCGCATGGACTGGCTTCGACATCAAGAGCCTGCCGCGCCGGATCGAAACAGTGCCGTCAAACAGCGTTCGGCCGGCGATCATGCCGATGCATGGCGCGTGGAAAAGCAATTGTGGCTAGAGCTTGACTGGCAGGCACTGCTTGACGCATTACGCCGCATGCCAGATTGAATCAGCCGGCCGCCGTCATTGACGATTACAAGGCTGACAGCTGTTATTGATACACAGGTTTCGGGAAGAGCCCGCTTCGTTCATTTTGCGCAAGCCCGGTAAACATTGTCTTATTGTTTGAGGAACCATCATGCTATCCAGATTATCCATCGCCCTTCGTTTGCTGCTTTTAATCCTGGTACCGGTCGCCGCGCTTGTGATTGTGGCAATGTCGGCACTGGCCAGTATTCAGGCAAGTGCCAACGCCACCGCCGCGTTCGAACGCGAAAGCAGCGGTGTGCTTCAACTCGAGCGGCTCGGCCGGGAGGTACAAGCCGGGCTGTTGCAGCCGGTGGCTGAATTCGCCGCCGGCATGATCTCGCCGAATGAGGCGGCTGAGCGTCTCGGGCAAGCACAGACTCAAGTCGAGCAACAATTCAGTACCGTCGAGCCGGTGTTTGAATCGATCGACGCCGAGCAGCGCCAAAACCTGTTCGATGATCGCATTGCACTTGAGTTGGCCTTTGGCCGTGCAATCGATTATGTCGAGGACAGTCGACCGGCAATGACCGATCCGATGATGCCGAATAGCTCCGAACCCAGCCTGCTTGCGCTTCCCGAGCCGCAGTGGATCGCCGCAATCAGTCAGATCATCGATCGTGTTGACACGGCCCGCACTCAAGTTCAAGCCAACGCCGACCGAATTCGCTCGTTGAGCGAGGCACGCGATGCGCAATTCATGGGCATCAATGCCGGCCTGGCCGTGTTCGGGCTGTTGATGGCGCTGACGCTTGGATACTTTATCGCACGCTCGATTACCACGCCGGTTCAGCGGATGACCTATGTGGTCGGCCGAGTGGCCGGCGGCGATTTCAGCTCACGCGTGCAGCTGAGCGGCCAGGACGAGATCGCGCAGCTCGGCAACGCGCTCGATCGGCTGCTCAACGACCGGGTTGCAACGCTGGCTCGAACCGAGCAGGAAAACGAGCAGCTCAACGAATCGGTCATCGCATTGCTTCGCACCGTGTCGCGTCTTTCGAAACGTGACCTGACGGTAAGGGTCACGGTCACCGAGGATGTCACCGGCCCGGTGGCCGATGCCATCAACCAGCTCACCCAGGAAACCAACCGGGTCCTGCTCGAGGTTGCCGGAATTGCTGAACAGGTCGCGACCGCCGCCGCGCTGGTCAACCAGAAGGCAACGTTCGTCAACGAGCTGGCCGACTCGCAGGGCGCCGAGGCCGCCACCACCTCCGAGCAACTCGACACGGCGGCACAGCGACTGGCCGAGATTGCCGATGTTGCGCGGCAGTGCGATGCGCTATCCAACCGCACGACCGAAATGACCGAAAGTGCGGTGGAATCGGTCAACCAAACGCTGAACGGCATGACTAGCATCCGCGAAATTATCCAGGAGACCGGCAAGCGCATCAAACGGCTGGGTGAGCGCTCGCAGGAAATCTCCGGGGTGGTTGAGCTGATCAACCAGATTACCGAACGCACAACCGTGCTGGCGCTCAATGCCAGCATGCAGGCGGCCGCAGCGGGTGAAGCCGGTCGCGGCTTTGCCGTGGTCGCCGACGAAGTCCAGCGGCTCGCTGAAAGTTCACGCAACGCAACCGCCCAGATTGCCACGCTGGTCAAGTCGATCCAGGTCGAAACCAACGACACCATCAGCACCATGGACGAAACGATCAACCAGGTGATCGCCGGCTCGAAGCTGGCCGAAGGCGCGGGACGCCAGATGACGGATACGCAGGCATCGACCGTTGAGCTTGTCGCGGCGGTCCTGCGCATTGCGTCCAGCTCGCAGGAGCAGGCCGCTTTGTCGGTCCAGTTGAAAGATCGCGCTCAACAGATGCTGTCGCAAACCGCCGAGACGCGCCGCGAGCTCGGCGACCAGCTCGAACAAACCAACGGCATGGTCGCATCGGGGCCGGCGACGAGCAGGCCGTAGCATCGGTTCTGAACCTGCTGGAACGGCTCAGCAGCGTCGGTGAGCTGCTTGAACTTCCCGTGCTTGCGGAACTGGTCAATCACTTTATCGTCAATCTGTCGGAACAAATCGGCCAGCCACCGCGAGCGGCGGTGATCGAACTGTGGCCGCAGGTTCTGGTCGGCTTGCTGGAGCACCCGGCCGAGGCCAGCGCACAGGAAGCGTTTGCAGAGCTGTTGACCGATCCGCGCTGGCCGCAGCCGATGGACCGCGACCAGGCCGATCGAGTGATCGCCAAGCTGCTCGAATGCGATACAGTGCTCGATGGCGAGGCGCGAGCCACACGCGAATTCACCGCCACCGATGTCGATCTGGCCCTGCACGACGATCTCACCATCGAAATGCAAACGGCCTTTGAACACGAAGCGCCGCTTTTTGCCGCCCGTTTGACACGCGAGGTGGCCAACCTGGATGGCCGAAACCCTGCCGAGGCGTTACGCCAGGCGCGGCGTGCGGCACACACTCTGAAAGGCTCGGCAACACTGGTCGGCGCGCGCGGCGTCGTTAGCCTGACCCATCTTCTTGAAGAGCTGCTGGAAATTCTGCAAGAACGTGTCGAGGCGCTGAGTCCGGAGCTGATTGGCGATTTGCAAAATGCCGGCGACACACTGGAAGAAATGATCGAAACCGTGCTGGGTCATGCCGCGCCGCCCGACACCATACTCGAAGTCCTGCGTAACATCGATCACTGGATCGTGCAACTGGGCCAACCCGCTGACCCGGCCGAAGCCGGCAGCCAGTCCTCCGAAGTCGCGGGTTTGAAGGTCGACACACCGACGCCGGCGTCGCCGGCCGGCGACCCGGGCGCTTCCGGGCCAATGGTTGCCAATTCAACGGCCCCCGAAGCGTCGGCCGAAAGCGGTAGTCCCGAACCCAGTTTAAATGTACCGGTTCGCGTCATCGACGAAATGCTGCGCTCCATGAGCGAAATGCTGGTGCACTTCAGCCATCTCCAGACCGCCCTGCGCAGCACCACCGAGCGCTCCGACCAGATGCACAAGCATTTGGCCGTGCTTCAAGGTTCTGTGCACGAGATTGAAACCATGGTCGACCTGCGTGGCACCCCGTTCATGCAGGCCGGATCGCGCACCCCAAAGGCCGTAGACGAAGCGCACGCGGGCGACCGACCGGACGGCTTCGATCCGCTCGAACTCGACCAGTACAACCAGTTACACAGTCTAAGCCGGCGCTTCGCCGAGAGCGCCCTGGACGCCCGCGAAATGGCCCACGGCCTGCATGAGCACCTGGGCGTGCTTGGCAACCGTGCATTGCATCAGCAACGTCTGGCTCAGGAACTCAACTGCGGTCGATCACGGAATTGAGGCCGCGGCCGATCGAGCGTCAGCCGGCAAGCCGGAGGCCGGCCGGCTCGAGCTCGCCTTTCGCCAGGACGGCAGTCGAATCGTGGTCGAGCTTTCAGACGACGGTGCGGGTCTCGACGAGATTGCGATTGCACGCCGTGCAGCGGAACTGGGGCTGTTTCCCGACAACCGCCAGCCGAGCCCGAACGAACTGCACCGCACCATCTTCGCATCGGGCTTCAGCACGCGCGGCGAGGTCAGCGAGCTTTCCGGTCGCGGCATTGGCCTGGATGCGGTGCGCGTCGCGATCCAGCGACTCGGTGGCACGATCGATCTGTCGAGTCGGCCCGGTCATGGTGTGCGCATTCGAATGGTTCTGCCGCACTCGTTGACCTCCAGCCATCTGTTATTCGTACAAGTCGCCGACGCCCGCTTTGCGCTGCCCAGCCTCGGCGTCAGCCAGGTGCTGTTTTCCGATGCAGGCCGCCTGGAGAACAGTGCCGGCCGCTGGATTTTCAGCTTCGATGAACGCGATTACCCGATGGTTCGGCTGGCCGATTTGTTGTCGATGCCGGGCCATGCGACGCTCGATTCGCTTGCCGAACCACGGCCGTTGGTGCTGGTCGAGTCCGGATCCGGCCAACTCGCGCTGCTGGTCGACGGCGTCATCGAAAGCCGCGAAGCCGTGGTCAAGAGCATTGCCGATCACTTGCCCGGACTCAGCGGCGTCTCCGGTGCCTGCGTGCTTGGTGATGGTGACCTGGCTGTCGTCGTGGACCTGGCCCGGCTGCAGCAGCAGGCCGATTCCGATGCCGGTGAGCTGGAGCGCCGGATCATGCGCAAGACCGCGGCTGTCGCACCTGCTGCGGTGTCCGCCCCGGCCGGCGTTTTGATCGTCGACGACTCGCTGAGCGCGCGGCGCTCGCTGTCACGACTGGTCACCGACCTGGGGTACAGGACCGAAACCGCCTTCGACGGCTTCGATGCGCTCGAAAAGATCGAGGCCGGGATGCCCGAGGCACTGTTGCTGGATCTGGAGATGCCAAGAATGAACGGACTCGAATTGACCGCCCACCTGCGGGCCGACCAAAAGACCGCCGACTTGCCCATTATTATGATC
>JAIVHD010000301.1 GCA_020201235.1 Lysobacteraceae bacterium | reverse complement strand
GTGTAATAATCCTCGGACCGGATCAGGATCAGGCGCAGTGCCTTGGCGGCCAGCACCAGGCCGACGCAGGCGATGAAGCCGTACCAGGCATAGAATGCAAACCAATCGGCAAAGGCCAGCTTTTCGTGGCGCTCGACGACGAACTCGAGCAGCACGCTGATGCCGCAAAGCGCGTAAAGCGTGTGCACGATCTTGTTGACGTTGCCGGGCCGGTCCAGCCAGTGTTTCGATTCGTGAGAAGGCGTGTTCATTGGAATCCTTCGGATGCTGGCAATAGCATTTCGACCAGCGTGAATATCGGCTCGGGCCGGAAGAACAGCACCACGCAGCAGGTCGCCGTGATCAGCATGGCCGCCACCATCGGCCAGGGTGCTTCCCGGATGCCCGCCGGCGCGGTTTCATCGCGCGAGGGCAGGAAGAAGGCGCGCGCCGGGATCACCAGCAGGTAGACGATGTTGAGCACGGAACTGGTCAGCAGCGCGCCGACCAGTACCCACTGGCCAGCGTCAATGCTGCCCGAAAGCAGGTACCACTTGGCCCACATGCCGCCGAATAGCGGCAGCCCGATGATGCTCAGGGTCGCAATGGTAAAGGCACCGAAGGTCAGCGGCATCGCGCGGCCCAGGCCGTCGAGCTGGCTGATTTTCTTCTTGTCGTGCGCGGTCTGGATTGCGCCGGCACCGAAAAACAGCGTGATCTTGGCGAACGCGTGCATCACGATCTGCAGCGTGGCACCTGCGATCGCCAGTGGCGTAGCCACCAGCGCGCCGAGCACGACGTAGCTCAACTGGGCGATCGTCGAATAGGCCAACCGCGCCTTGAGGTCGTCCAGCGTCAGCGCAATCAGCGAGGCAGCGACAATCGTGAACGCGGCCACCCAGGACACCCAGATGCCGCTGCCGGTGCTGACTAGAAAATCAGTACCAAAAACGAATACCGCGACCTTGACGACGCAGAACACGCCGGCTTTGACTACGGCCACCGCGTGCAGCAGGGCGCTGACCGGGGCCGGCGCGACCATGGCCGAAGGCAGCCAGCGGTGTACCGGCATCAGCGCGGCCTTGCCGATGCCGAACATGAACAATGCGACCAGCAGCGGCACCCAGGTCGGGTCAATGTTGCCTTCGATGATGCCGCCGGGGCGGAAATCGAGCGTTCCGGCCGCGTGCCAGGTCCAGATGATCGCGACCAGGAACAGCCCGATCGAAGTCGCCAGGAGATAGCCGAGATATACCCGGGCACCGCGCCGCGCGTTCTCAGTGCCGCTGTGGGCCACCAGCGGATAGGTCGACAGGCTCAGCACCTCGTAGAAAATGAACATGGTCAACAGATTGGCCGAGAACGCGACCCCGGCCGCCGCGCCGAGCGCAATCGCGTAGCTGGCGAAGAAGCGTCCCAGGTGGCTATAGCCGCCGGCCTTCATGTAGCTTTGCGCGTAAAGCGTGGCCACCAGCCACAGCGATGAGGCGACCAGCGCGAAGATCATGCCCAGCGGTTCGACGGCAAAAGCGATTTCCAGTCCGGGAAGTATTTCCAGCAGCAGCTGCTCCCGGCCCGCGCCGTCAAGCACCGGGCCCAACTGGCCGAGCACGGCCAGAAAAAAGGCAATCGCCGTGGCCCAGCCGATGCCGTCGCGCAGCCGGTCGCGCTTGCCGGCCAGCGCAATCAGTATCGCGCCGACAAACGGAATCAGGACGACGCTGAACGGGCTCATGGCGCGCCCCCGATCAGTGTCCGAGCGGCGGCTTCAGCGCCGCCGACGTTCAGCCGGGTGTCGAGGCCGAAGTAGAAATTCAGCGCTACCAGTACCCAAAGTGGCACTAGCAGCGACAGGGGTGCCTCGTTGGGCAGTGCCGCGCCTTCCGGCGTGTCGTGGAACCAGGCGGCCTCGACCACGCGCCAGATGTAGTAGATGGCCAACAGCGAAGTGGCCATGATGATGACGATTAGCCAGGGCTGGCCGGCATCGAGCGCTGCGATGACCAAGTACCACTTGCTGGTGAAGCCGGCGGTCAGCGGCACGCCGATCAGGCTCAGGCCTGCCAGCGCGAAGGCCGTGAACGTCCAGGGCATGTGGCGTCCCATGCCGGCGATTTCGGTGAGGCGCACGCTGCCGATCTGGTAGTAGATTGTGCCCAGCGCGGCGAACAGCGCCGCCTTCATCAACGCATGATTGAACAGATGCAGGATGCCGGCCGCGACCCCGGCTGCGGTGACCAGCGATACGCCGAGCACCATGTAGCCGACCTGGGCAACCGAGGAATAGGCCAGCAAGCGTTTGAGATTGACCTCGAACATTGCGACCCACGATCCGGCGACCATGCCGGCGATTGCCAGCGTCATCAGCACAGCGGCAAGCGGCATCGCCGTAAAACTGAATTCGGGCGAGAACACTGTGAAGATGAAGCGCAACATCACATAAAGCGCGACCTTGGTTGCGGTCGCCGCCAGGAAAGCGGTGATGAAGTTGGGCGCGAACGCGTAGGCGTTGGGCAGCCACAGGTGCAACGGGAACAGCGCCAGCTTCAACCCCAGCCCGACGACAATGAACGCCAGGGCTGCGTGTACCACGTTGCTGTCGCGGACCTCGGGCAGTCGCTCGGCCAGGTCGGCCATATTCAGCGTGCCGGTCATCGCGTAGAGGAACCCGATTCCGATCAGGAAGAATGTCGCGCCGATCGTGCCCATGATCAGATAACGGAATGCCGCTTTCAGCGCACGCCGATCCTGGCCGTGGGCGATTAGAGCATAGGTCGACAGCGACGAGATTTCGAGGAATACGAACACGTTGAACGCGTCGCCGGTCAGCGTGATGCCCATCAGGCCGGAAAGCGCCAGCAGAAACAGAGCGTAGAACGGACCCTGGCGTTCCGGGATTTCGAGGTTGACGCTGGTCTTCGCCCACGGCAGCAGGAACAGCGCGACGCCCGAGATCAGCAGGGCCAGTAGTGCGTTGACTGCGTCGACCCGGTACTCGATGCCGAACGGCGGCGGCCAATTGCCGAAGTGATACGACAATGGGCCGGACCAAGCCGCCGTAAGCAGCCAGGCTGAGATAACGGCCGAAATCGCGACGCTGACGAATGCGGTCAGCCATGGAAGATTTCGCCCCGGGAGCAGGGCGCACAGCGGGGCGATGATCAGCGGGGCAGTTCATGTGATCGAATCGTCCGGCCCGTGTGACCCGCGAAGTTCGTCATCGTCAAGGGAGCCGTAGGCTTCGTGGATTCTTACCGCAAGCGCCAGCGCGACGGACGTCGTCGCCACGCCGACCACGATCGCGGTGAGTATCAGTACATGCGGTAATGGATTAGAATACACCTCGACACCATCGCGCCAGACCGGTGTAGAAGCACCGGAAATCTTGCCGAGTGAGATAAACAGGATGAACACCGAAGTCTGAAATATGTTCAGACCGATGACCTTTTTGACAAGGTTGCCGCGCGCGATGATTGTATAAAGCCCAATCATCATCAGGATGACGACAACATAGTAATTATAGTGGCCAAGCAGTTCCATCAGTCCTGTTTCTCGGGATGCCATGATTGACCGAGATCGCTGCGGCGTCTGGCGAACATGGTAAAGATTAGCATCACCACGCAGGCAACGGTTACGCCCACGCCGAACTCGACCAGGATGATGCCGGCTTGCTGGGCGGCTTGCGGATTTTCCAGCAAAGGGTAAAAGTCGAGAAAGCGGCCGCCGAGGAATACGCCCAGCAGTCCGATGAGCGCGTATAACAGTGCGCCGGCGGCCGAAAGCACGAACATGGCGCGTTGCGGAATAACCACCAGGCCGGATTCGAGGCCGTAGATCAGCACGAACAGGATCCAGGCTGCGGCAAACAGGACGCCCGCCTGGAACCCCGGTAACTGGCCAGTACCGCGGCAACCATGTTTGGCACACCGAGTTCCTTGTAGGCGTTTTCGATGTAATAAGGTGCAACGTGCGCATGGATCGGGTTGTCGGCGTAGCCGAAGATCGGGAGAGCCGAAACCGCCCACAGCAGGCAACCACCGGTGATGAACACGACGCTTAAAGCGGGCCAGTCCAAGCCCTTGTGGCCGGTCTCGTAGCGCGGTGCGAGCGTGAGTACAGCCAGGATTAAAATCGTAGAAATGCCGGCACCGACTGCGGCTTCGGTCAATGCGACGTCACCGGCGTCGAGCACGGCGAACAGCGCGGCAGACAGCAGCGAATAAATCGCGAACAACATGGCGGCTGAGAACAGGTCGCGAATCACGACCACGGCGATTGCCACCACGACCAGAAAGGAAAGCAGCGCGATGTCGATTAGGGATTCGATGTCGGTGCTCCGTTGACGGCGCGTGCCTGAGGGCTGTTTTCGACGGATTCAGGCTCGATTCCATCGGCCAGGGCAGCGCGCGCCAGAGCGTGGCTTGCGGTTGGCGCGGTAAACAGCATGAACAGCAGGATCAGCGCCAGCTTGATGCTGACCAGCGCCAAGCCGGCCTGGATGATCAGACCGGTGATGATTAATAGCGCGCACAGGGTATCGGTTACGCCGGCTGCGTGCAGTCGTGAGTAGAAGTCGGGAAAGCGCAAAAGCCCGATCCCGCCGAAGATGCCAAACAGCCCGCCCAGCAGCAGGCAGGCGCTGGAAAGCACCGTCAAAAGGGTGTCAGCCATCAGTGATATCCCCTTCGCCGGCCGCGGCCAGGTCGCGCATGCGGCTGAGTTTGAGCACCGCGACGATGGCAATGAAGTTAATCAGGGCGTAGACCAGGGCAACGTCGATCAGGTCGTCGTTGCCGCTGATGGCCGTAATCAGAGCAACAATCAACACGGTCTTGGTGCCGAAGACGTTGACTGCAACGATGCGGTCGAAAACGGTGGGCCCCTTGAGTGCCCGAATCAGCGCCAGCGCCATGGTGGTGTGACCGAATTGGCAAAAGTCACCTTGGCGACCGCCGATTTCAGGTGCAGCGGTACAGTGACGATGCGCGGCGTGATCCGTCCGCTTTTCGAAAGTGCGGCTTGGCTGACTTCGATGTTCGCCTTGATGATGGCCCAGATCAGCCAGAGCCAGTAAACCACAAGTCGCCAGGAGTACAAAACCGGGTTGTGCTCGACGCCGACCACATCCATGCGCCTTGAAATCCAGATGACAAACAAAACTGACCCGGCACCCAGCATAAACAGCAGCGGTTTATACACGCCTGAAATGGCCAGCCATAAAAGGCTGAGCACGATCGTCAGAGAAAGCAAATATCGCATGATGGATCGAATCTTACCAAAAGGGCATTCGCGCCGGGTGCGGAATGCGCGTTTCCAGCCAAGCTATTTGTCAGCGGGGGTATCGATTCTGCACGCACCGCTGGATGGTCAGGCGCGCTGTTGCTGGCGGCGTTCGCCGTGCGGCGAATCCGGACCAGGCCCGCCCTGGTTCGGATCGGGCGGTCTGGCGGTTTCGGCTTCTTAAAACCGCCTTATTCACCACCCCATCGACTTGAGGCACCGCAATGCCCCGGGTCTGCGGCGTTTCGCTCGCTCGAGCATCGTCACCGTGCGGGCCAGTGCGCTTCGGGTGCACTGGGCCGCGAAACGCCCCGGCCCCTGGGCCTGTCGACCCCTCTCAACGTTGGGGTGAATAAGCCGGGTCATCCGGGGTTGACAGTATGATCAGGCACGATCCCTTATCCTCTCGGCGTTGCTCCTGTTGCGGAAAGTACATGCTGTCTGAAGATCACTTGATTGCGCTGTCGTATTGTTCTCGTGCCTCGTTCCCGGCCGCCCACCAGGGCTACGGAGTCGATCCTGAAGTTTCGCGAATTCTGGTTTGTTCGCCGGGATCCGAGGCACCATGATGTACAGCGGCTCACGCGCCGCACCATTCGCAACCGCCGTTTCACCGACTGGTCGATGAAATTCGTCGCGATCGAACGGCTCGTGAGCCAGGTCCTCAGGCGGCACGATCTCGAGGCGTTCGACCCGTACCGATTTACACCGGCCTTGATCGACGATCTGGTGATTTCGTGCATTGCGGGGCCTGACTCAGTGCCCGACGCCGAACAGCAGATCGCCGAGCCAGCGAGACGGCCGCCGTTGTGGCGACGATTGCTAGGCTGGTACTAATAAGTCAGGATTAAACCCCAACGTCGCATAAATTTTTGAAAATGAAAGCTCGGAAATGCCCCTATACCGGGCAGCGTAGCGATTCCGGCTCGAAAATTTATGCAACGTTGGGTTAAACACCAGGTGGCGCGCGTCGGCGACCCAGATGGCCCGCCCGGTCAGCCCATGACCGGCACGCCGATCCAGGCCGGGTGCAGCCAGAACGCGAATGCGACATAGAGGCCAAGACCGCCGATCACCGCAATCACGTCGTTGAACGCACGATCAGGGGCCCTCGGGATCGGGCGTTGTTGCCGGCTTTTCATCGAGATTCGGTCGACCACCGCCCAGGCCAGAAAGCCTCCGAATAACAGCAGGTCGGCAAGTGCACCGTTCGAAAGCAGGTGGGCCAGCGCCCAGAGTTTGACCGCGAACAGCATCGGGTGCTTCAGCGCACGGCTGATTCGACCGGGCAGGTAGGTGGCTAGCAGCGCCGTAAAGACCGGCAGCATCAGCAGCATTGTGATGTGTGCAGTCCAGGTCGGCGGGGTGTACACAACAGTCGGGTCGAGCCTGGCCTGGCCGTAACCGAACACAATCAAAACCAGGCCGACAACGGCAAATAGCGAGTAGAGGCCTTTGTAGGGCCATTCGCCAAAACCCGCCGCCAGGCGTTCGCGCAACGGCAGCGCGACGATAGAAATCGAGTGAATTCCCAGGAATAGAATCAGGCCGACGATCAGTTGCAACATGTGCGTGTCCTATAGATAAGGTGAAAATAACCAGAAAAATGAATCGCGCAAGCGTGTCGGCAACGACCGACCGTCGACATCCTCGAGGGTGACACGGCAACCGTGCGAGGCTGCATGTCGAATGCGCTCAGCCATCTTAGCCGCAAACCGGCGATTGAAAATCTCGACCTGAAGTTCGAAATTAAGCCGCAGCGAGCGCGAATCCCAGTTTGCCGAGCCCACCAAGGTGTAGCGATCGTCGATGACCAGCAACTTGCAGTGCGAAAACGGCGGTGGCTGATAATAGACGTCGATGCCTTGATAAATGACCTCCCAGAGCATATTGCGCATTGCCCAGTGCACGTAGGGAAGGTTGCTTTTCTGCGGTAACACCAGCTTGATTTCAAGGCCTCGCAGACTGGCGGCCTGAAGCGCGCCGATGAGTTCGCGCGGGGGTAAAAAGTACGGCGTCATGATCAGCACCGATTGACGCGCCTCGGCAATCGCAGCGCTAAGCAGCATCGTGATTTGATCGAGATTTTCGTCGGGTCCGTCGGTCAGCGTGCGGCAAAGGCAACTTCCGCGCGCAAGCGCACTCACAGCGGCTGGCTGGTCGCGTTGGCCGGTGATGAATTCCCAGGTATCGAGAAACTCGGCCTCGAGCTGCGAGGTCACCGGACCGCGCATTCTGAAATGCAGATCGGCGACTGCATGTTTGGCCGGCGGGCTGTCTATCCAGTGCCGCTCGCCGATGTTGATTCCGCCGGTAAACGCGGTGTGGCCATCGACGACAAGAATCTTGTGGTGATTGCGAAGATTGATCGAGAGCTTTGGCGGCAACAGGCGGGGTGGCAGGAACAGACCGGTCGCGATGCCGGCCCGGCGCAGCCAGCGCCGGATCGACGGAAAACTGTAATACTGGCCGATGCCGTCGACCACGACCCGGACATCGACCCCGCGCCGCCGGGCGCGCTCCAGTGCATCGACGAATCGCCGGCCAATCGGGTCGGCGTCAAAAATATAGCTGATCAGAAACACCGATCGGCACGAATGCTCGATCGCTTCGAGCATCGCAGGATAGGCCTCGTTGCCATCGACCAGAGACTCGACCGAATTGCCCACCGACAGTTCGTGGCTGGCGAGTTGCTGGCCGGCCCGGGCCAGGTTGCGAAAC
The DNA here is from genome assembly GCA_020201235.1 of Lysobacteraceae bacterium. Classification (GTDB taxonomy): domain Bacteria; phylum Pseudomonadota; class Gammaproteobacteria; order Xanthomonadales; family Wenzhouxiangellaceae. The sequence continues at coordinate 5,209 of JAIVHD010000301.1, read as the reverse complement.
TCCGGGGGCAGATCCACGACATTCTGGTTTTTCGCGTTTCGGGCCTTGCCGCGCTCGAAGCCGATACGCAAGCCCGGCAGCGACAGCCGTTTCGCGCGCTTCTGGATTCGGTTGATGCCGGCCAGGGCGTACAGCACCGGGCCACCGAGCGGCAACAGGATGCACAAGGCAATCCAGCCGAACGCGGCGCGTGAATCGCGCTTGAACAGCATCGCATGCAGCGCCGCAGCAGGTGCCAGTAACAGGTGGAAAATGACCAGGATGACGCTGCCGTGCTGGAAAATGCCGAGCTCCAACATTGCGCTCGCTCGCGGTTAAAGGCTGCATCATAGCGCGCGGGGCATGGCGGTGCCGCAGTCGCTGGAGTGGTGATTAATGCCGGATAAGGCCAAGCCGGGGTGAAATTTTCGAATCGATGCTGTACAATGCTTATCTTTCTATCCGAATCAAGAGATAAATAAGCCCATGAGAGACTATCTGTTCACATCGGAATCCGTTTCAGAAGGCCACCCCGACAAAATGGCCGACCAGATTTCCGACGCCGTGCTGGATGCAATTCTGACCCAGGATCCATACGCCAGGGTTGCTTGCGAAACCTTTATCAAGACTGGTGCCGTCATCGTCGGCGGCGAGATTTCGACCACCGCCTGGGTCGATCTCGAAGATTTGATTCGTCAGGTGGTTGTGGATGTCGGCTATGACTCGTCCCGGGTCGGTTTCGATGGGCGCACGTGCTCGGTCATTAACAGCCAAAAGCCAGGTCACATTGCGTTACTCCGAGGGCAAACCGGTCGCGATCGATGCGGTCGTGTTGTCCACGCAGCACGATGAAGGGGTCGAGCTCGACGAGATTCGCGAGGGTGTGCGCGAGCACATTATTGAGCCGGTGCTGCCCAAGGAATGGCTGCACAAAGACACGCTGTTCCATATCAATCCGACCGGTAAATTCGTCATTGGCGGTCCGGTTGGCGACGCTGGCCTGACCGGGCGCAAGATCATCGTGGATACCTACGGCGGCATGGCCCGGCACGGTGGCGGCGCGTTCTCGGGGAAAGATCCGTCGAAGGTCGACCGTTCGGCGACCTACGCCGGGCGCTACGTGGCCAAGAATATCGTTGCCGCCGGGTTGGCCGAGAAATGCGAAATTCAGGTCAGTTATGCGATCGGGGTTGCCGAGCCGACTTCAGTATCGGTCACGACCTTCGGCACCGGTCGCATACCCGAGGAAAAGATCGAGCAGCTGGTGCGTGAGCATTTCGACCTGCGTCCCTTTGGCATTCTGAAAATGCTTGACCTGCTGCATCCGATGTATCGCCAGACCGCGACCCACGGCCACTTTGGCCGGCATCCGGAACAGACTTCCGCAGAGGTGGTTCGCGATGGCAAGAAGCGTGAGGAGCACTTCACGACCTTCAGCTGGGAAAAGACTGATCGTGCTGATGCGCTTCGCCAGGCAGCCGGACTGTAACAAAGTGCAGGACGCAGGAGTGCTGTTGCGCGGGTCACGAATCAGTCCGCAGAAAACTGCACCTTGCTTCCTGCAATCTGAACATCAAGGCTTAATTGCTAAATCCTAAATCCTAAATTTTAAGGTGTACTTATGAGCGCAAAACCAGAAGACGTATCCAAAGGCGTGCTGTTTGATTCCAGCATTGCATCGACCGACAACGATTATTTCGTCGCCGACCTTGCACAAGCCGCCTACGGACGCAAGGAAATTACCATCGCCGAGACCGAAATGCCGGGCCTGGTGCAAACCCGCGCTGAGTATGCGGCCGACAAGCCGTTGAAGGGCGCACGGATTGCAGGCTCACTGCACATGACGATTCAGACTGCCGTGCTGATGGAAACCCTGATTGAATTGGGTGCCGAAGTTCGCTGGGCTTCGTGCAACATTTATTCGACTCAGGATCACGCTGCGGCCGCTATGGTCGAGCGCGGCATTCCGGTGTTTGCATTCAAGGGTGAAAGCCTGACTGAGTATTGGGAATTTACCCATCGAATCTTTCAGTGGCCAAACGGCGAAACCGCCAACATGATTCTCGATGACGGCGGAGATGCCAGCCTGCTTCTGGACCTTGGGGCGCGTGCCGAAAAAGACCCGTCGATTCTCGAAAACCCCGGCAGCGAAGAAGAAAGCGCGCTGTTCGCCGCGATCAAGAAGCGCCTTGACTCCAATCCGGGCTGGTATTCGGAGGCTCTGGGCAATATCCGCGGCGTGACCGAGGAAACCACCACCGGCGTCAATCGTCTGTATCGCATGCAAAAGGAAGGAACGCTCAACTTTCCGGCCATCAACGTCAACGATTCGGTGACCAAGAGCAAGTTCGACAACCTCTACGGTTGCCGCGAATCACTGGTTGATGCCATCAAGCGCGCGACCGATGTCATGATTGCTGGAAAGGTTGCGATCGTGTGCGGCTATGGCGATGTCGGCAAGGGTTCGGCGCAGTCACTGCGTGCGCTGTCGGCCAATGTCTGGGTTACCGAAGCCGATCCCATTTGCGCACTTCAGGCCGCGATGGAGGGGTACCGTGTAGTCAACCTCGAAGACAAAGGCGTGGTCGAGCAGGCCGATATTATCGTGACCGCGACCGGCAATTACAATGTCATGCGCCACGATCACATGGAGCGCATGAAGGACCAGGCGATCATCTGCAACATCGGTCATTTCGATAACGAGATCGATGTCGCCTCGTTGCGTCAATACGAGTGGGACAATATCAAGCCACAGGTCGATCAGATCACCTTCCCCGACGGCAAGCGTATCACTCTGCTGGCCGAAGGCCGTTTGGTCAATTTGGGCTGTGCGACCGGACATCCCAGTTTCGTGATGTCGAATTCGTTCACCAACCAAACGCTGGCACAGATCGAATTGTACAAGTATCCCGAGCGCTACGAGAACCAGGTCTATGTACTGCCCAAGCATCTCGACGAGAAGGTCGCAAGGCTTCACCTGGAGCGGGTCGGTGCGCGCTTGACTGAGCTGACTCCGACGCAGGCCGACTACATTGGCGTTACGGTCGAAGGGCCGTACAAGCCGGACCATTACCGCTATTGAGCCAATGCGATGATTTGGACCGGGCCCACTGGCCGGTCCAAAATCATCCTTGCTTAGGCGATATCGGTCGAATCCCACCGGAGTCGGTCACCGACTCCGGTAGGTCCATTGAACCATCCGTTCGTCCATTACGGCTGTTTGGCCGACGCCGTCGAGGCGTGCACGAGTTCACCCCCAAACCCGAATCGTGAAGTATTGTCATGACCCATCCACAAGTCAGCTTTGAATTCTTTCCGCCTAAAAATGACGAGCAGATCGAGTCGTTCACACGAACGCGCGACAAGCTTGCCGAATTAAAACCGGCCTACATGTCGGTCACCTTCGGGGCCGGAGGATCTACCCGAGCTCGAACCAAGGCAACGGTACTCAATATTCAGCGAGAAACCGGCATTTCGGCGGCGCCTCACATCTCCTGCATGTCCGAAGATACCGATGGCATCCGCGAACTCCTGGATGCCTACCTGGAAGCCGGTGTCGATCGATTGGTCGTTCTGCGCGGTGATCGGCCGTCAGGCGGCGGCAGCGGCGTATTCGACTATGCCGTGGACCTGGTGCGCTTTATCCGCGAGCATTATGGTCGCCGTTTTCACATCGAGGTCGCATGTTATCCAGAGTTTCATCCGGAAGCGAAGAAACCCGAATCCGACCTGCTGCACTTCAAGGAAAAGGTCGATGCTGGCGCCGACGGTGCCATCACGCAGTACTTCTTCAATTTCGAGTGCTATGCAAGCTTCATGGAAGACTGTGCGCGGCTCGGGATGGATATTCCGGTGACCCCGGGTATTATGCCGATCACCAACTATTCGCGTCTGGCTCGTTTTTCAAGCATGTGCGGCGCGGACATCCCCAAATGGATTGGAAAGCGGCTGCATGCCTGGGAAGAAGCAGGCGACGAGCGCTCGATTCGGGCCTTTGGCGAAGACGTCGTGACCGGTCTTTGTCAGCAGCTGCTCGAAGCCGGGGTGCCGGGAATTCATTTCTATACGCTCAATCGGTCCGCAGCAACGCTTACACTTTGTCGAAATCTTGGCTTGGACAAGGTCGGGGGAAGTCAGGCCGCGTGATTGACCCATCTGTTGCATAAATTTCCGGCGTGAGACCGCTACGCTGCCCGGTATAGCAGCGTTTTCGGGGCGCGTGCTCGATTTTTCAGGTCCTCACATCGTGTGAACGATGCTGCGGCTGAAAAATCTCCGCGCACGCCCCGGAAACACGACTCTCCGGGCTCTCGCACTCGTAAATTTATGCAACTGATGGGTTGACTGATGAGTAAGGCGGGCTTAACCTTCTTCCTGGCGAACAAGGAAGTCGGGTAGGCCTGGGCCGGGCAACCGAATTTCGATCGGGCGACAGCAGACTTGGCAGTCCTGGACCAGCCACTGGCCGGCGTCGTCGGGCTCGGCCTCGACCTGGTTGGCCTCGCCGCACCAAGGGCAGTCGAACTCAAGTGAATCGGTGAGCATGGTTGCAGAAACGGTTGTTAAGGCAATTGTCGAAACCGCCGCGGGTACTGTCATTCATCGTCGTAGATCGCGACCTTGAGCTTGCCGTTGCGATCGATCGATGCCCGATACATTCCGCTGGTGTTGAACGGCAAGGCCAGGTTGCCACTCGCATCGATTGCAATGACGCCGCCGTCGCCACCGGCCTCGGGCAAGACCTGGTTGACCACGGTTTCGGCGGCCTCGGCAAGCGATTCGCCGCCAAAACGCATGCGCGCACAAATGGCATACGCCACGGCATGGCGTATGAAGTATTCGCCGTGGCCGGTCGCCGAGACCGCGCAGGCGCGGTTGTCGGCGTACGTGCCGGCCCCGATGATCGGCGAATCGCCAACGCGCCCGAAGCGTTTGTTTGCCATGCCGCCGGTCGAGGTCGCCGCAGACAAGTTGCCGTACCGATCCAGTGCAACTGCGCCGACAGTCGAAAACCAGCGCTGACTGCTATCTGAAAGGCGCAGGGCCTGGCGCTTCTCTGACGCCTGCATCATTTTCAGTTGCTCACGCCGGAACTCGGTGATAAACCAGTCTTCCGGCATGAACTCCAGACCCTGCGCACGTGCGAACTGTTCGGCTCCGCGCCCGCTCAACATGACGTGCGTCGACTTTTCGAGCACGGCGCGAGCGGCCAGGATCGGATGGCGCAGGC
>JAIVHD010000300.1 GCA_020201235.1 Lysobacteraceae bacterium | reverse complement strand
CCCAATAACCACGGGGCTTTCAGACGAAAGTCGGCCGGAATTTATGCAACTGATGGGTTTATTCTTGCTAGACATTCGGGGCGACGGGGCAGAACGCGTCAATCTGCTCCTGCTCTGAATATTTTAAACGAGGGCCAATACGTGGATCTGGTTCTGCATCGCTGGAAAGGCGTTCTTCTGGACCAGGTGACGGTGGCGGTGCGGATCATTGATCTTCAGGCAGACCGGGTCAGGCAGCGTTTCTTGCCGGCACCTACATTGGCCAAATTACCGCGATTTGCGTAATTAAAAAAATATCGATCGGTTCGGATTGCCTGATTGCTTAGCATGTCACTCTTCGTGACTAAGACCATAGCTCCGGTGCCGCCTTAAAAACAATCGACGCCGGCTTCACGACAGCACCAGTCGAGATCGGAAACAATGTCTGGATCGGAGCGAAGGCGACTATCACCAAGGGGGTGAAGATCGGCAACAATGCCGTCGTTGGTGCCAACTCGGTTGTGACCTCCGATATCCCCGCAGGTGTTTTGGCGGCTGGCGTTCCGGCGCGGATATTGCGGACTATATGATCTACACTTAGCGTTCTGAAGTTATTTGGAACATTCGATGCCAAACTGCCAAAAGCGGGAGTTGAAGAGTCGCTGGTCCGTATTTTTGGCTACGGCGATTTGTATTTTTGGCTTTGGAATGCTGTTTGGTGCTAAAACAGATACAGCAATCAAAGGACTGTTCGTCGCAACCCAACCCTCTCACCGGTACCTAGATCGGCTTGAGCGCCTGGGACGGTTTCCGCCGCGCGGCAGGATTGCGCTGATCGGAAACTCGCACATTGAGCGAGGCCCCTGGTCGGAGCCGCTGTCAGCTGATATCGCGAACTTTGGCATCGGCGGTGATGGCGTCGAAAGCGTGCGGCGGCGCATTGGTTCGCTGGAGCCTACGATGCTGGCCGTTTGGCGGCCGGCCTTTGCCGTGCGCGTAAGGAGTTCGATGGGCGGCTACTCGTCATGACAATTCCGCCGGTATTTGGTAAATATTCTAAATACAACGCGGCGATAATCGAGGCGAACAGAAAAATCCTCGGCGATTACCTGTCCGGTTCAACGCTGGATGTTGCGGCGACAGGGCATCCATGTATCGTAATCGATCCTTCGCTGAGCAAACGCTATAAGCCGCAATCACGATTTAGATTTGTATCGGAGCTGAGAGGATTTGCCCTCGGTGAGTTTCGCGATTTTCCTTTATACGTTGAGGGTATTCATAGTGTTTCGGATGTTCTTCAGGCCGTATCTTGTGATAACGATCTAGGAGAATCATGCATGAGATACGTAGAAATAAATCATCAGCCTGAGAAAATATTCCGGAGTATGCTTAGCAAAATCGAGAATTCAACTCTTAAATCGAAAGATATCTCCCCATCTTTGGAAAAGATTAGAAAATCATATGTTGAGCTGCAGGGCAGAGGTCAAAAAATTTCTCGATTCTTAAGGCTGTTCGGCACTTAGTGATTTAATATATATATTAAATTCTCAAGGAAATAGCGCATCAGATGGGGTGCTTTAAAGAGGCAATCGAAGATGATGCAAAAACTAAGACAATATATGCTCGCGGTCATTACACCTACCTTCAATCGTGAAAAGCTTTTGGAGCGAACGGTATTGTCCATATCAAATCAAAATGTCAGCTTCTCGATAGCCCACATAATCATCGATGACTGTTCTGAATCACCAAATATAGATCGCTACAAAAAACTTGAAGTAGGCACTGACAATGTTTCTGTAGAAGTAATTCGGCTGCCTGAAAACAAGGGGCCGCTTGTTTCCAGAAATATCGGACTGCAGCATGCTTTATCTTATTCGCCGAAATTTATTTGCTTCCTAGATGACGATGACTATCTGCTTCCTGGAGCGCTTGCTTGTATCGAAAAGTGGATTCAACGTTATCCTGCTAGTAAATACTTTTTGTTCAAAAGCGAAGCAAAGAAGTGCTCTGAACATAAAAACTGGCCTGATACAGTGCAAAAGATATCATGGATTGGCGATGTAGCGCCTGGAAAAAAATTTGGCGTGGACCATTTTCCAGTTCTATCGTCTGAAATAGTAAAGCATTCCAGGTTTTCTAGATTTGGCAGATTGCAGAGGGAGTGGACCTTTTTTGCCAGCGTTGCACGTCATCACGATGAGGTTATTATTTGCCCTGAAATAGTCAGAGTCCATGAGTATCATGAAACCGGATTGACCAAGCAAATAAATAGTAATAGAATCACGATTTATGGGGCCCTCAATGCTTTACATAGAGCGGCAGTCTACTATTATTTAAGACCCTTAAGCGTCCAATACTTTGTTAGCTTAATTAAGCAACTGATCGTTTTCCCATTAAAGGTTCTTTTAGCGCTTATCCAGCCGAATTTGAAATCCGGGAAAAATCATGACCAAGCGTCTTAGTCAATACTATTGCTGTTATTGGTGTGGAGAGTGTTTCTTTGTTTAATTAATGGCATGTTTACTTTTTCGGTGGATACGAATTGAAGGAAGCTGCGCTTATCGCGGATATCTTGGCAAAAATGGATAAGCCTGTGGTTTTTGATATTGGCGCGAACCTCGGAGCGCACGCGCTTTCAATGTCGCGTTACGCAGATATAGTGTACGCATTTGAGCCATTTGACCCCTTGGCTAATCGGCTTGAAGAGCAGATACGGCTAAATGGTTTTGATAATATTAGAGTGCATCGTTTTGGATTAGGTAACAAAGATGAAAATAAGACCTATTATCTAGATGAAACGTCAAGTAATAGTGGCACTGGCTCCTTCATTCCAGAGCACGCGGATGCCACAGCTGCTGGAGAATTTCCCGTTCGACGTGGGGACGACTGGGCCAATGATATTCGACCTGACTTTATTAAGATTGATGTCGAGGGATATGAAGGTATAGCCTTAAAGGGGCTGAGCAATACCCTTGCGGAAAGTCGCCCAATCATTTTAATGGAGGTCACTCAGTCCTCGTCGAAGGTGTTTTTGGAGCTAGGTGGGCTGGCAAATGTTATTCCTTTTGGTTTTGATGTTTATGAAATCATAAATCCTTCGGCTTTTTTAGGTTTATTCCAGACTGAACGTTACCAGCTAAAAAAACGAACGGAAGTTATCCCTCGTGCTGTAAGCTACAATGTACTCATTGTTCCCCCGGAGCGCGGTGTCGCCATAGAAGGTCTCAAAAGAGTTTAGGGGTAAGGGCTATGCAGGTGATTTCTCGCTGGTTGGTCAAGGGTTTTCGGCGTATCGGGAGTCAGATCCGCCTGATTGGGCTGCGTTCACGATATGGCAATGGGAGTTTCCCGTCCGATCTCGACGTCGCTGCGGGCGGCCGTATCTCAGTCACAGATGGCGGCCGTATTCGAATTGGCTCAGCATGTCAAATCGATTCAAATGCGACGCTGATTGTCAAGCATGGAAAGTTGGAAATCGGAGAGCGAACCTATATAGGGGTTGGGGCTGTACTGTGCGCGCGAGAGAGAGTAACTATTGGTCGCGAGGTCCTGATCGCTGAATATGTGACCATCCGCGACCAGGACCATACCTTTGGCGGCGCGACGCCAGCGGGCGAAAGAGGGTTCACGACGGCCCCTGTTGTCATCGGCGATAACGTTTGGCTAGGTGCGAAGGTCACAGTTACCAAGGGCGTGACGATCGGCGCGAACTCGGTGATCGGTGCCAACTCGGTTGTGACCTCAGATATCCCCGCAGGTGTTTTGGCGGCTGGCGTTCCGGCGCGCGTTTTGCGGTCGTGCGATCCGACATCGGGGTCGATTAGCCCGCGCGTATCCGTGTAATCTGCGCGCTGATCTCAAACGGCTCGCCTTTGTTGGCACTTTGTGAAAATTCTCCACGTGATTGAGACCCTGGGCACCGGTGGTGCTGAACGTATGCTTTGTACGCTGGCTTCCGGGCAGGTGCGCTCGGGCGATGATGTGACGGTTGCGGTTTTGCGGCCGCCGCTGGACTTGGCCTGCGAGCTGGAGGCCTCCGGTGTGGGCGTGGTTGTGCTGCCCCGGCACCATAAATGGTCTCTTTTGTACGGTGCTGGCCGGATCGCGGCGCTTGCGGCGCAATCGGGGGCGGAGGTGGTTCATGCGCATTTGTATTTTGCCGCCATCCAAGTGGGTTTGGGCCGGATGCTGCGCTGGATACCTGCGCTCAGCGTGGTTACGTTTCATAATCTGGCGTATCGGACTGGTGCCAATCGACGCGGTGCCCGTTTGTGCCTGCGCCAGATGCTGGCCCGCTTGATTTATCGCTTTGGCATCGACCAGTACATTGCCGTCAGCCACGCCGTGGCCCGGCATTATTCGCGTCGCCTGGGGTTATCGGGTATTCATGTCGTGCACAACGCCGTTGATTTGGGTGTGTTTTCGGGGCCTGATCGGGTGGCGCCAAGCGACGCGAGCACGCGCTGCCCGAACCTTCTGCTTCCGGGCCGTCTGGTGCACGAGAAGGGCCACGCCGATTTGCTTGATGCGATTTTGCTGTTGCGAAACAGAGGGCGTTGTTTGAATGTGGTGCTGGCCGGCGGCGGGCCACTTCGCGCGGTTTTGGAGCGGCGGATCGACGAGGCTGGATTGCGCGATTCGGTGCGCATCACCGGTTCGATCGCGCATGCAGAACTGGTTACGGAAATGGCCAGGGCCGATATTGTCGTGGTTCCTTCGCGCTTTGAGGGCTTTGGCCTGACTGCACTGGAGGCACTGGCGCTGGCCCGTCCGGTGGTTGCATCGCGCGCTGGCGGGTTGCCGGAAGTGGTCGAGCATGAGCGCAGTGGCCTGTTATTTGAACCTGGCGATGCAAGCGGCTTGGCGGACGCGATCGAGCGCTTGCTGGACAATCCGGCGCTGGCCGAGAAACTGGGCCGGGTCGGGCGCGATCGGGTTGTGCTCTGTTTTGAGGCAGAGCGCGCGGTTGAGCGAGTTCGGGCAATCTATCGTGCCGGCGGGTCGCTGCGATGACGCTTGAGCCAGGCCTGTCCGAGCGCGAATGCGCAGCCCGAACGGGCACGGCTGTGTTGTATATCTCCTATACCGGCTTGCTCGACCCGCTTGGGCAATCGCAGGTGTTGCAGTATCTGGTCGGCCTGGCACGCGTACATCGGATTACGCTTTTGACCTTTGAGAAGCCGGCCGCGCTGGCTCGGACGGATGATGTGGAAGCCGTTGCGCTGCATTGTCGCAAGGCTGGCATCGATTGGCATCGGCTGGTCTATCACAACCGCCCCGGTATTCCGGCAACCGTCTACGATATCGCGCGCGGCATCGTCCGGGCTTTGGGGTTGGTTCGCGGCGGGCAGGTGGAGATGATTCATTGCCGCAGTTATATTGCCGGCCTCATCGGACTGGCCGTAATGCGCTGGACTGGAGCCCGGTTGATCTTCGATATGCGCGGCTTCTGGCCTGACGAGCGGGTTGATGGCGGCATCTGGAAGCGCGATTCGCTGCGCTATCGGTTTTTCAAGCGTGTTGAGCGCTGGCTGCTTACCAGCGCCGATCATGTGGTTTCGCTCACTCGATCGGGGGCCGCTGAACTTGCGCAGTTTCCGTACCTGATAGACGATTTGCCACCAATATCGGTGATTCCCACCTGCGTCAACCTGGAACTCTTTCGGCCAATGCCGTCGCCCTTGCCGCACCGGGCCGGCTTTACCCTGGGTTACGTCGGTTCGTGCGGTTCGTGGTACCGGTTTGACCGGGTTGCGCGCGCGGTCGCGGAGCTGTTCCGGCAACGCCCGGATGCCCGATTTCTGGTGATCAACCAGGGTGATCAAAACGAGATCTATAGCCAGCTTGCCGGTGCCGGGGTTGACGCTGCAAGAGTCGAAGTGCGTGGCGTTGCGTTCGATCAGGTCGGCGAACAGATCGCGCGAATGGACGCCGGCATCTTTTTTATCAAACCGGTATTTTCCAAGCGCGCTTCGTGCCCAACCCGGATGGGCGAGTTTCTGGCTTGCGGCAAGCCGTGCCTGACCAACGCCGGGGTTGGCGATGTGGCTGAAGATTTGCATGAATCCGGCGCCGGCATTGCGCTTGTGGGTTTGGACGCCGAAGCGCTGGCAACGGGAGTTCGTCGGCTGGTCGAGCTTGCCGCGCAACCTGAAATCGCGGCCCGCTGCCGGCAGGCCGCCGAGCAACGGTTTGCGCTGGCCGGCGGCGTTGACAGCTACGACAGAATTTATCGCATGCTCGGGAACGCCCCGTCCGACTGGGCTGCCCGATGAGACCGCCGGTTCGGGTACTGTTTCTGACGCGCTACCCGGAATCGGGCGCGAGCAGCCGGTATCGGGTTTATCAGTACCTGCCGCATTTTCGCTCGCTGGGCGTTGAGGCGACGGTGCAGAGTTTTATGGACGAACCGATGTATCGTCTGAGCTTCGCGCGCGGCCGACTTTTGGCCAAGCTGCTGGCGGCCGTGCGCGCGACGTTGCGCCGTTTGTGGGCGTTGAGAGATGTCGGCCGGTTTGATATCGTTTACATGCAGCGCGAGTTGCTGCCCTTTGGCCCGCCGTGGATCGAGCGCTGGATGAAGCGGCGCGGCGTCCGGTTGTTTTTTGACCTGGATGATGCTTTGTTCATTGCCAAACCCAGCCGTTTTAATCCGATTGCAACGTTATTGCGGGCACCGGGCAAGGTGTCTGAGTTATTCGGCCTGGTCGATTGCGTGGTGGCCGGCAACGACTGGCTGCGCGACCGGGCAATCGCGGCCGGCGGCCGCGCGGTGACGGTTGAGGTGGCTGAGGATACCGACCGCATTCCAATGCACGCCCAGCACGATAACCGGCAGCCGGTCACCATTGGCTGGCTGGGCTCGACCTCGACCGTTAAATACCTGCACGAAATCGGGCCCATTCTGCGCTCGATTGCTGAAGATTATCCGGATGTCCGGTTTGAGCTGGTCGGCGGTGGTGAATTCAACATGCCGGGTGTTGCCT
>JAIVHD010000299.1 GCA_020201235.1 Lysobacteraceae bacterium | reverse complement strand
GCGCAGGTCGCAGGGCTGGTGCTGCCGGCCTTCGAAGCACCCAACTGGATACTGCGGGCATTGTTTTTCATCCTGGCGCTGGGCTTGCCCATCACGATCATGGCGGCATGGCTGTACGAGATCACGCCAAACGGGTTGCGTCGTCACGGGAAGGCCGCGACCGAGCAGCAAGAGCCTGTTAGCGGGCCGCGCGTCGTCGATTCGGTCGTCATCCTCGCGCTGGTGTTCACCGTCATCCTGGTTGGTATCGGTCGCGACGGTTGGCTGATCGGAATGGAGCTGATTACGGCCAAAGACGTCACAGCGCTGCTGGATACCCGCACTGAACCACAGCGCGTCGCCGTATTTCCGTTCGCGGCGGTCAACTCCGATCTCGACGGCCGTCTGGTCGCCGAAGGCGTCACGAGCGAGTTGGCCGATCGGCTGCAAGATGCCCCGGCCCTGAGCGTGGTCGGCACAACCTCAACGTTTGAATTCGAACGCCGACGGGCCGCCAGCGATGGTGCTGCCAGAGTCTTTGGCGTCGAGCACCTGGTGGAGGGCAGCGTTCGCCGCGACGGGGACACGCTCACCATTAACGCCCAACTGGTGCAAGCTGCCGATCGGGGGGTCCTCGCCGAACACTCCGAAGAAGTGCCGCCGGCCGAACTCGACCAAGCGCTGGACCGCCTGGCGAGCAGATTGTTCCCGTCCAACGGCCCACGCCCGGGCAATGACCGCAGAAAGGGCTTCGCCTCCCACCCCGATGCAGTCGATTGGCTGCGGCTGCGTGCATCTCTGGCGCGCGGTACGGCGGAAGATGTTCGCCGGGCGCGCGAGATTGCAGCCAGCCTGGCCGACAAGGTTCCGGAATCCGGCGAAGCTCGCGCGGCCCACGGCATCGCGTTGCTGCTGCTGGCCAGGCTGGAAACATCCGATTTCGAAGAACGCACCAATCGGGCCCGAACTCTGCTAGATCAGGCCATCACGCTCGCGCCGGAATCCCGCCAGGTTTTGCGCTGGCGTGCGCAGGCCGAAAGCCTGATTACCCGCTGGCGGGGGCGCGACGCGGATTTCCTGCGCGTACTCAGCGATATTGAGCACGCACTGGAACGCTTTCCCGGTGATCCGGCGCTGTTGGGGCTGCGGGTCCGCCACTGCGCCGCATTCGGCGACTTCCGCTGCGCGACCGGGCACGGTCGGGATGCGCTTGCCGTCAATCCGCTCGATCATGAACTTTACGAGGTGCTGGTCGAATCCATGCTGGTAACAGGCCGGACCGAGGAGTCGGCGCAACTGGTCGACCAGGCTCGCCAGCACGGCGCTCCGGACGAGTTCATCGCCCGACTCGAGGCCAGCGTCGCACTGGCCCGCGGCGATGCCGGGGAAGCCTTGCGGCAACTGGACGGCGTCGATGTCGGGAACCGCGACGCCGAACTGCTCAGGCTGCAGCTACTTGCGTCGGTCGGGGAATTTGACCGGGCGCGGGCATTGCTGGACGCTGGCGACTCCACGGCCGGCTTCCTGGGACGGGCATGGGCGGCAATGCTGGACCGCGACTTTGTCGCGGCCTACGAAGAAGCACGCAGGCAACTGAGCGCCGACACGCCGGAGCAGGCCCTGCTGCTCGGCCAGTTCGCGGTTCAGGCTGAAAGATACGAGGACGCCGCCGAGCTGTACGGCCGGCATTTCACCGACTGGTTGAGGGATTCCGGACCGCTGCTCGGCCAGGCGGCATGGATCAACGCACCCTGGTATGCACTGGCGCTGCGCGACTCCGGCCGCGCGCAGGACGCACGAAGATTGCTCGATCGCCATCTCACCGGTGTGCTCGCCGCAGAGTCGTCGCTGGAAGCAGTGCGGCGCAACCTGTATCTGGCCGCGAATCACGCCGTCTCCGGACGCTCCGAAGACGCGGTGGCGCGCCTCGATCGGGCGCTCGCGAGCGGGCTGCACCCGACCTGGGGCGTGCTCGGCGGACTGCAGGCAATCTCCGACAGCCGGCTGCTGGGCGGGATCGCCAATGACCCGAAACTGGCGCTGGCGTTCGAACGCGCCGATCTCCCGACACCCGAGTCCGTCAACGCGCGCTAGTGGGCCATGCGGCTAATGAGGTAACGCTCAGCCGTCGCACAAGCGTTGTGGGCAAGGCGCGCAAGCGCAGGGCTGGCCCGAGCCAATTCAAGCGAGTGCAACGCAGCCCACGGCGCTTGTGCGGCGGCCCCTGCGGTCAATAAACAAGGGGAGCCACTGTGCCGGCGCGACTCGGCGTTGCATTTCTTGGCAAGGGAGCGGCCATTCCCTGCGAAACGCGCCTTGATTCGCACCGGCACAGTTGACAAGCCATTCGATCGCACCCGCGGCACGGCGGCGTTAGAATATCCAATCTGATAATCGGGCCGCTGTCGGGCAGGGCGCGGGCCGATTTCGATCGTTCATCACAAACTCAATCAGGGCTGGGCTCAGCCCGCGCTTTTAAATATTGATCAGGAAACCGCCATGCGTATCGGAGTACCGAAGGAAATCAAGAACCACGAGTACCGGATCGGTCTGACGCCGGCCGGCGTGCGCGAGCTTGTAGGTCACGGTCATGAAGTCATGGTGCAGCGCGACGGCGGCAAGGCGATCGGCCTGACCGATGATCTGTACGAACGCGCCGGCGGTACGCTTGCCGACACCGCCGAGGAAATTTTCGCCAGCGCCGACATGATTATCAAGGTCAAGGAACCACAACCGAACGAGTGCGAGATGCTGCGTGAGGGCCAGGTTCTCTATACCTATCTGCACCTGGCACCGGACCCGCAGCAGACCCGCGGGCTGGTCAAGTCCGGCTGCACGGCGATCGCCTACGAGACGGTGACCGACAAGTCCGGCGGCTTGCCGCTGTTGGCGCCAATGTCGGAGGTTGCCGGGCGCATGTCAATCCAGGCCGGTGCGCATGCGCTGGAGCGGGCCCAGGGCGGGTCCGGCATTCTGCTCGGTGGCGTGCCAGGCGTGCGCCCGGCCGAGGTCATGGTGATTGGCGGCGGCGTGGTCGGTCTGAATGCCGCGCGCATGGCTATGGGCATGGGTGCCGACGTGACCATTTTCGACCGCTCGCTGCCGCGGCTGAAGTACCTCGACGAACTGTATGGTGATCGGCTAAACACACTGTACTCGACCGAGGAGGCGATTGAGGAGCACTTATCGACCGCCGATTTAGTGATCGGGGCCGTGCTGATTCCGGGGGCGGCCGCGCCAAAGCTGGTGCGCAGGAATCAGCTTTCGATCATGCAGCCCGGTTCGGTGCTGGTGGATGTTGCCATCGACCAGGGCGGCTGCTTCGAGACCTCGCACGCAACCACCCACCACGCGCCGACCTACGAGGTCGACGGCATCATCCATTATTGCGTGGCCAACATGCCCGGCGCGGTCGCGCGCACCTCAACTTTTGCGCTGACCAATGCCACGCTCGCCTATGCCGTGCAGATCGCCAACAAAGGTGCCAAGCGGGCGATGCTCGACGACGAGCACCTGTTGGCCGGCCTGAACGTGTATCAGAGTCAGGTCACCTACAAGGCGGTAGCCGCCGATCTGGGCTATGACTACGTGCCGTCGGCACAGGCGCTGGCCCAGGGCTGAGGCAGACCTCAGTCGCGCGTTGGTACGGCCCGTTCGTCGGGCGTGACGTGAACGCAACGTTTGCGCTTGTCGGACCGGCCCGCGCTACAATCTTACAGATGTCCATGCACTTGAGCATCCGGTTTTTCTGGGCGGGGGCCGCCATCGCTGGCGGCCTGATGCTGTCTGCATGCGAATCAAATTCGCAGCCGGTCTCAGCGGTCAGCGAGGAGCGCTCCTCGCTGCCGGTTCGGGCCTACGAAGTATCGCAGCGCGACCTGTCGCGACGTGTACAGTTATCCTCGCCGGTTGAGACGCTTCGAACCATCGCGCTGGCCGCGCGCACAGCCGGCTTCGTGCGCGAGGTTCTGGTCGAGACCGGCGACCGGGTCAAGGCCGGCCAGTTGCTGGCCGAGATTGACGTGCGCGAGCAACGCGCGCAGCTTGCCCGCGCCGAGGCGTCGTTGCGCGCGGCGCAGACTACGTTTGATCGGCTCAAGCGGCTTCGCGACAGCAACTACATCGACGAGGCGAGTTTTTTGACCGCACAATCGGCGGTCGAGATCGCAAGCACCGAGGTACAACTGTGGCAGCACAGGCCTTCGAGCTCGGCGTGCGGCCCGGATTCCTGGCGCGCGCCGACCTGCTGGTCGACTACAAGCAGGACGTGCTCGCGGTGCCGGCCGGCTCGGTCGGGATGGGCCAGCAACACTACGTGATGGTGATCGACGAGAACAACGAACTGGTTCGTCGCGCGGTCTCCACCGGGATTCTTCGGGGCGACTGGCGCGAGATCCTGGGTGGCCTTGAACGCGGCGACCGCATCGTTTCGTCCAACCCGCTGGATCTTGCCGAAGGCGACCTGGTACGGGTCGTCGAACTGGCTGACAGCGAAGCATGAGCGGCCACGACGACAACCACTTCAAAGTCCCGGACAACAGCCAAGAGCGAAGTCAGCCGCTTGACCCGACCGACCCGGCACGCGGTACGCGCTATTACCGCGGCCTGACCCACGCGGCAATCCGGCGGCCGGTCGGCACTACGGCACTGGCCATGGTGGTGCTGGTCATGGGCCTGTTCTTCGTCGACCGCCTGCCGGTCAATCTGCTACCTGAGGTCGTCTACCCACTGATCCGGGTCAACGTCAACTACCCGGGTGCCGCGCCCGAAGTGGTCGAGGAACAGGTCACGCGTCCGCTCGAAAGGGCCTTGGCTTCGACCGAAAATCTGGTACGCATGTCCAGCGAGGCCGAGGAAGGGCGCACCGACGTCAACTTGATCTTTGAGTACGGCACCAACCTGGACACAGCGCTGCAGAATGCATCCAGGCTGCTGGAGCGCGCCCGCAGCCAGTTGCCCGACGATGTCGAGCCGCCACGCCTGCGCAAGTGGGATCCGGGCTCGTCGTCGGTTTTCGAAGCCGGTTTCTCATCGGACCTGCGCACGCCCAGAGAAGTGCGCGACTGGGTCGACAACCGGCTGGCCCCACAACTGCAGTCGATTCCCGGGGTCTCCGGGGTCGAGGCCATCGGCGGCCAGGAACGCGAGCTGGAAGTCATCATCGACCAGCAACGCCTGCGCTCCTATGGCTTGACGCTGACCGGCGTGGCCGATCAGCTGGCACTGGAAAACCTCAACGTCGCCGCCGGCAACATCACCTCGGCCAGCATGGACGTGATGGCCCGCACCGACGGCCGCTTCAAATCACCGGAGGACATTGCCAACGTGCAGCTGGCGGTGCCCGGCTCGGACCGAAGAATTCGCCTCGACGAGGTCGCTGAAGTGCGCGACGGCTACCGCGAGCAGCGCCTGTTTGTGCGCCTGGATGGCGTTCCCGCCACCCAGGTTTCGGTGTTCAAGCAGCCCGAAGCCAACACCGTGGCGGTGGTCAACGAGGTCATCGAAACACTGGCCTCGCTGAAGGCTTCGGGCTTTATCCCGGCCGATATCGGCTACAAGATCACCGAAGATGCGGCCTACTTCATCCGCGGTTCGGTGCGTGCGGTATCGGCCGCGGCCATTCTCGGCGGCGTGCTCGCCATGCTGGTGGTGCTGGCTTTTCTCGGCAGCCTGCGCAAAAGCTTCGTCATCGGGCTTTCGATTCCGCTGGCCGTAATGGCCACGTTCGCGCTGATGGGCGCGGCCGGCCTGACCCTGAACGTGATGAGCCTCGGCGGGCTGGCGCTGGGGGTCGGCTTGTTGCTGGATAACGCCATCGTAATGCTGGAGAACATCTCGCGACACCGAGAGAAGCTCGGCAAGTCGGCCGACCTGGCGGCCCACGAGGGTGCCGACGAAGTGATGTCGGCGATTACCGCCGGCACGTTGACCAACCTGGCCGCGGTCGCGCCATTTCTACTGATCACCGGGCTTGCAACGCTGGTCTTTCGCGAACTGCTGGTGACCATTTCGTTTGCCGTCATCGCCTCGCTGGCGGTGGCGCTGACGCTGGTGCCGATGCTGGCCGCGCAATTGGCCAGGGTGCGGTTCGAATCCGGCTTCAACCGTCTTTCCGTGTACAGGCGCTTCAATGCGCTGATCGAATGGCTGGCCGATAAATACCGCCTCCTGCTGCGCGGGCTGATTGGTTGGCGTTGGGGTGTGGTTGCCGGCGGTCTTGGGATTTTCGTCGCCAGCCTGATGTTGGCCGGGCGCCTTGGTAGCGAATTTCTTCCGCAGCTTGACGATGGCGAACTGGGCATTCGCATGCAGTTGCCGGCCGGTGCCACGCCCGAGGAAACCAATGCTGCAACCCGGCTGATTGAGGCCGCAGTCGACGACATGCCCGAAGTGCAAAGCGTGTTCGCACTGGCCGGCGGTAACGTCTGGGGCGGCGTGGCCAACGAGCGTCCGGGCCGCGGCTACGTGCTGGTGCGCCTGAGCGACGCCGACCAGCGGCCCGAGTGGCCCGCCAGCCGCTGGGTCGCCGAAGCCGAGACGCGCATGCAGCAGCTCGACATTGCGGGCGCACGAATTTTTGTCTGGTCGCCCGGCATCCGTGGCTTGACCTTCGGCGTCAGCGGCGAGGACATGGAGCTCAAGATTGTCGGCGAAGACATCGGCGTGCTGCAGAATCTGGCGCGCGAGGTCATCGATGCCATCGAAACCATCCCCGGACTGACTGGCGTGGAAATGGACGACGAGGATCGCACACCGCTGCTCAGCATCGACGTCGACCGCGAGCGCGCCTCGGCGCTCGGGCTGGACATCAACAGCGTGGCACAAAGTCTGCGCTATGCAGTTTCGGGCTACGTCCCGACCCGCTTTAGCACCGGCATCAACGAATACGACGTACGCGTGCGATTGCCGCGCGACGAGGTCAACGATATCAATGCGCTCGGCCAGGTGATTGTGGCCAACGGCGTCAACGGACCCATCCAGGCTCGCCAGGTGGCTGAGTTCAAGCTTGAGGAAGGGCCGGCCGAAATCGGACGCGAAAACCAGGTGCGCATCCAGCGCATTGTCGGCAACTTCGAAACCGCGCAGAATGACGTCGGCACGATCATGGCCGAAGTTCAGGCGCGCATCGATGCAATCGATATGCCTGGCCAGTACGGCGTCATCCTCGGCGGCCAGTTCGAGACCATCCGCGAGACCCGTCGCGAAATGGCAATTGTTATTGCGCTTGCGGTTTTTTTGGTGTTCGTGGTGCTGGCGGTGCAGTACGAGAAGCTTTCCAACCCGCTT
>JAIVHD010000079.1 GCA_020201235.1 Lysobacteraceae bacterium | reverse complement strand
GCGCGGGATGATCAGCTCGACTCCATTGGTGGATGGCTCTACGTGCGCCTGGATCGCCAGCGGAATCGATGCCGCAATCGCGTGTCGTCCATAGACGACGGCATGCTCACCCAGCAAAATGATCTTTCCATGCCCGCCCGAAATCCTGCGCGCGGTCGAATCCGGCGTTGCTGTGGCACTGGCCTTGCGGGCCTTTTGGGACTGTGCCTCGGGTTGTTGCTCGCGCAATTCGCCGATCAGCGCACGGGCCTTCCAGATTTTGATTTCGCCCGATTCGATCAGGCGATCAACCACGGTCTCGAAGATTTCGGGCGCGGCACCGGCCGCAGCCACCACGCTGCGGGCATGCAGCGTCATGTGGCCTTGTTGGATCCCCTCGGTCACCAATGCCCGTATTGCCGAGAAATTCTGTGCCAGACCGACCGCCGCCATCACCTCGGCGAGCTCGCGTGCCGATTTCACACCCAGTAGCCGCAGGTTCATGCCAACCGTTGGGTTGGATTGCAGCGGACCGCCGACAATTCCAACCTTGATCGGAATCTCGAGCTGCCCGAACAGCGAGCCGTCTTCGGCCCGGGTCCACTGCGTTAATGATGCGTAATGGGAACCGCGGGCGGCCCAGGCATGCGCTCCGGCCTCGATCGCACGCCAGTCGTTTCCAGTCGCCAGAGCCACCGCATCAATGCCGTTCATGATGCCCTTGTTGTGGGTTGCGGCCCGATAGGGGTCGATCGATGCGAATTCGTTGGCCAGGATGATACCGTCGCGCACCTGTTCGCCGTCAAAGCCCTTGCCGGCCAGCGCTTCCAGCGGAATTTGCACGCTGGCCCGGACCATGGCGCGGTCGGTCAGGTTCGAGAGAATGCGCAGAAAGACCTTGCCGGCGGCGATGTTCTCGACCAGTGCGGCCACCCCTTCGCACATCGTATTGACCAGGTTGGCGCCCATCGCATCGCAGGTATCGACCAGCAGGTGGACCACGACCATATCGCCGCCCTGGCCGGATGATGGATGAATCAGGACTTCGACGTCCTTGGCACCTCCGCCGCGCGCAACCATATTCGGATGCAGACTGTTGGCCAGGTTGATGATTTCACGTTTGCGTTGTAGCAGCGCGGCCTTGGCACGCTGCGGATGCGGCACGTCGACGACCTGAATCTGGCCGATCAGCATGGGCTCGGCGCTTTCTACCTCAAAGCCGCCGCCGCTGCGCGCGATCTTGGCCGCCGAACTGAGCGCGGCGACAATCGACGGCTCCTCGACGACCAGCGGAATCGCGTATTCGCGCCCGTTGATCAGGAAATTCAAGCCCAGCCCGACCGGCAGGCCCATGACGCCGATGACGTTTTCGATCATCTTGTCGGCCGACTGAATCGAAAGCGTGTGGTCGCCGCTGACCAGCGCCTGGTAATCCTGGTTGGACAGCAGGCCCTGCTTGCGAACCGCCCGCACGCGTTGCGAGACGGACAACTTATAAAATTCCGGTATTCGCGCCACAATGGCTCCTTTTGCTATTCAACGCTGTCAATTTCCACCCCGGGTGTGCAGGCGACCCGCGCGCTTTGCGCGCCCGCCCGCTCAACGCTCAAGTCTAACGGAACGCCATGCCCACCGTCATCCGACAGGCTTCGTGCAAAGGCTTCGATGCGATCCGGGTCGGTTCCGAGAAGCATGCCGAGATCGCCGCCGCCGGCACCGCAGCTCTTGTAAACCAGACCCCAGTCAGCCGCGCGACGGCTCAGACGGCGGTGCGACTCGGTCACGATTTCAAGGCCCATGGCCGTGCCCAGCGACTGGACCTCGACTGCGTATTCGGCCATGGCATTGATCAGGGATTCGGCCGTATCGGCCTGGGCGGGGTCCAGCGAGCCGATCGCTGCGCGCGCGATCCGGTCCATGCGCGCCAGCACCGGGCCGGCCGCAGCGGGATTGCCGAGGCAATAGGCTTCGAACGCCGCAACAAAGTCGGTCGTCTGGGCCGGTCTGCCGGTCCAAATGGCCCGCCAGTGCAGGTCCACCGGCAGATTCATGGCACGCACGACAGGCGCGCTGTCGCTGGCCGTTTGATCGATTCGGTATTCGATGACGCCGCCGTGCAGCGCTGCGGCAAGATCGGCACCACTGGCGTTGGACCGGAGCGCATGCCGATAGACCGGCAGCCACTGGGTAAGCCTCGAGGTCTCAAACCGCCCCGGCGAATCGCCCACAGTATGGGTGTTGCCTCGAGCAGCGCACCACTGGCCAAGCGCCAGCGCCAGTGCCGCGCTGACCGCTGCGCTGGAGCCCAAACCAAGTTTGAGCGTTTGCCCATTGGCTGCGGTATCGAACAATTCAGTAGAGTCGATGGTCAAACCCGCTCGATCCATGATCGCGCGTTCCAGTCCCAGAGCATCAAGCAGACCCGCAATAAAGCGTCCGGTCAGGCCCAGCATGCCCGAGCCGTTGCCGAGCGGCATCCAGGCGTCGTCCTGCCAGGCCATTACCCGGCGCTGGATGTCCAGCGGACGGGCTTGCAGCCATCCGCTACCGGTCGATGATGGCTCAATTCGCACGCGCGCGCGTCGGTTGACCGCCATCACCAGTGCCGGGCTTCCGTGCAGCACGGCGTATTCTCCGATCAGCATCATCTTGCCCGGCGCGCAGGCGTTGATTGTGATCATGCGATGGGCTCCGAATCGAGTTCCGGACAGGACCGCAGGCAGTGCGCCCCCGGCCCCAGCCCTGAGCGCAGGACCTCACCGACGCCAGCAACGTCGGCGAGCGCGTCTGCGACCTCGTCGGCATGCGCGGGCAGGCAAACCGCCTTGACCTGCGGCCCGGCGTCAACGGTGAAAAACACAGCGATGCCGCGTGCCCGAAGAGCTCGAACCCGGTGCAGGCACTCCATGGTCGTGGCGTTGAAATACAACAGTCCCGGACGCGCCGACATGGCCAAGCCGTGCATGGCCAGCGCGCTGGCCTCGGAGACGTCCGCCAGGGCCTCGAAATCGCGTTGCGCGATGGCGCGCCGTGCAAGTGCCAGGTCAAGCGCCTGGTTTTCGACCCAGGCACTGTAGAACGGCGATGTACGGGCTGTGCGCAACATGCCTTCGGTCGAACCCACAGCCTTGCGCCGGCGATCGCTGACCGCGATCACGACCTCCAGCGCCCAGAAATCTCTCTCGTGCAGGGCGTGGGCAACGCTGTCCGAACCGTCCACTCGTCCGCCGCGCTGCATTTCGGCAAAACCGCCGTAAATTGAGCGGGCCGCCGAGCCCGATCCCATCCGGGCCAATTCCGACAGACGCGCGGGTGAAAGACCCAGGCTAAGCGCACAGTCCAGCGCGGTCACCAGAGCTGCGAAACCGGAGGCCGATGAGGCAAGCCCCGCGCCGGTCGGAAAATTATTGCAACTGACGATGCGCGCCCGGGTCTCTACGCCGGCCATTTTGCGCATTTGAGCCAGTGTCCCGCTCACGCGTCGGGCCGCGTCGGCATCAGACCGGCCATCGAGTTCGAAGGCATCATCGGCCAGCGTCGTATCCAGCGTCACCCGGGTCTTTGTCCAAAGCGCCTCCAGCGTAATCGAAATCGAGCCGACATCCGGGAGATTGAGCGCCACGTCGCGCTTGCCCCAGTATTTGATCAGGGCAAAATTGGCATGCGCCACTGCTAGCGCCGATGGATTCGTTGTGCCTTCTATCATGTGCCTATCGGTCGTCGTCGCGGTCGCCATTGAGCTTGTCGTCGAAATCCTGGATTCATTGCTGTTTAAGAGTCTTCGGACCGATCATCGTCGGCCAGCGCGAGCAGCATGCCGGCACATTCGGCCAAAACCGTGCGTGCACGATGACCGTGCAGACGGCCTGGCCGGCGCTTACGACTGGACCGCAATGAAACCGCCGACCGAGCGCGGCGAATGATTGCAGGCGCGCCATCAGGCGACCATCGCAATCGATCCAGCCGCCGGTTTCCGGAGCGACCCTGTCGGCCAGGACAAGGTCGCCCGGAACGAGCCCGGGCTGCAGGCCGCCGGCCGTCCCCCAGCTGATCAGGATTGCGGCCTTGCGCTCGACCAGCCGGCGTGCTCCGAGCTCGGCGGCGACCCGGCCCGGGCCCGTGGCTTCCAGCAGTAACAAACGTTTGCCGGGCGACCTTGCTCTTTTCAAGCCAGCCAGTTCCCAATTCAACGCCGCAGCGACGCCGATCGGCGCTATTTGGAGCGCTGCCATGCAGCCCGCGCGGCGGCCAGAGCCCAAAAAGGGAAATAATGCGAGTAGCCATGATATTTGAGGTAAAACACGCGTGGAAAACCGGGCGCGGTAAACCAGGGGTCGGGCCAGTCGCCGAGCGCTGACTGGGTCCGACACAGATGCTCGACGCCGCGGACAACCGCGTCGCTATCGGCCTGGCCGGCAGCAACCAAGCCCAGAATGGCCCAGCCGGTCTGGAAGGCGCGACTCGAAGCGGCCTGGCCGCGCAGGGCCGGATCGTGATAGCTGTCGTTGCCTTCGCCCCAGCCGCCATCGCTTCGCTGACATGCTTTCAACCACTCAGCACCGGCAGCGATCGCTTCAGCATTGCGCTCGGCCCCATCGGCTGCCAGCGCGACCAGCGCGGACCAGGTACCGTAGACGTGATTGGTGCCCCACCGGCCAAACCAGGACCCATCCTGCTCTTGCTGCCCGACCAGCCAGTTACGGCTACGCCGGCGCGCGAGCTCAAAATCGGGCGTGTCGAGCCCGGCATAAAGTGTCAGGCAACGCGCCGTGACATCGGCCGTGGGCGGATCGAGCAGAGCACCATGATCGGCAAACGGAATCTGGTTGAGATACTCACAATTATTATCGACATCGAATGCACCGAAACCGCCCTTGCTGCTCTGCATACCGGTCAGCCAGGTTGCAGCGCGCGCAATCTGCTGCTTGAAAAGAACCGGGTCGTGTTCCTGCATGGCCCAGGCCACCATCGCAGTGTCGTCGAGATCGGGGTAATGGGCGTTGTTGTATTGAAAGGCCCAGCCGCCGCCGGCCAGACCGGGCCGACTGCGCTGCCAGTCGCCGGGCTGCTCGGACAACTGGCGCTCGGCCAGCCAGTCCAGACCACGGCGCGCGGCGTGGTGCGCATCCGGCTCGCCGCTGACCTGCAGGGCGAGGGCTGCAAGACCAGTATCCCAGACCGGCGAGACACACGGCTGGTAGTAGATTTCGCCGTTTGGGCGTTCGATCATCAGCGATCGCAGCGCATCACGGGTCTGCCGACGAAGCGGGTGATCATCCGGGTATCCGAGTTCCTTTAATGCAAGCGAGGCATTGACCATGGCCGGGAAAATCGCGCCAAGACCGTCGAGACCGTTTAAACGCTCGACCAACCAGCGCTCGGCCCGCCGCAGCGCTCGCTTGCGCAGCGACGCGGGCACCAACTCCTCGGTGCGACTGCCAAGCGACTCGCCCCATAAAAACAACCGATTCAGCGGTGAGCGCACCTCGAACCACTTCCGGACCGTCGGAGGCGGCTCGGTAAAGCACTCCTGGATGCCAATACCGGTCGGGTTGATGGCCCGCGCCCGAAGCGTGTACAGGATCAACAACGGCACCATCACGGTGCGCGACCAATACGAGACCTTGTCGAGGCTGAACACGAACCAACGCGGCAGCAACACAATCTCCACCGGCATGTACGGTACCGCCTTCCACGGCACCTGTTCGAACCATGCCAGAAGAATGCGGGTAAAGACATTGCTTTGGGCCGCGCCTCCGTTTTCCAGGATCCACTGACGCGCGCGCCGCATGGGCTCGGAGTCGACGTCCTGGCCACTCAGCTTGAGCGCGAAGTAGGCTTTGACCGTGCAGGACAGATCGGCGTGACCGCCATGAAACAACGGCCAGCCGCCGTTTTCTATCTGGCGCGCCAGCAGATAACGCGCGATCCGCGATTCCAGCGCCGGGTCGCGCTCATCCATGTAGTGCAGGTAGCAGATGTATTCGGCCGGGATCGTGCAGTCGGCTTCCAACTCGTAAAGCCAGTGTCCATCGGGACGCTGGTCGCGTTTTAAGCGATCGATACTGCGCCGGATCGCGAGGTTCAGGCGCTCGGCCAGCGGCCGCGTGGCCGGTGCAGCGTCGCCGGGCGACCGGCGAGCATGGCGGTCCTCGACAGGTAATTGCTCCAGCAATTGCTCCGTGGCAGTCATGATCCAGGCTCCCTCTCGTCCCCCTTCCGCATCATCCGCCGACCCCAAACGAACGCTGCGCCGGCCCGCTGTCTTCGTGAATGACCTGCCCGGACCGGGCTTGGCGAACAATCGATTCGAGCCGCAGTCCAACAGCCGCGTCCGAGGCCGGCAAACCGGCCGAGGCCCGCTTGAACAACCAGCGCAGCATGCTGTCGCTGCCGGCCATCAGTCCGTACCGGCGCACGATAGACCGCACCTGCCGGCGCGAAATCTTGACCTCTTCGGCACAGCGGAAACCGGCACGGTCGTGGATATTGCGCAATGTCGGAACGGCCATGCCCAGGGCCCAGAGGCAAAACCTTCGAATGCCTCGCTGATGTCTTGGAATTAGAAGCGTGTAGGCCAGCGCGTTGCGCAGGTGTCCGTGCGCCTGCACAACCAAGCGCTCGATCCCGGCCTTCAATGCAGCATCATCAACTTCATCGATCAGGTCATTGCCCGGCCCCTCGAGCCCGAAGACCGATCGAGGCAGCCAGCACACGCCGCGCTCACGGTCATCCCAGATGTCTTTCAGGATGTTGGTCATTTGCAATCCCTGGCCAAACGACGGCGCGAGCTTGATCAGTTTATCCCGCCTGCTGGCGATCGCCGAGGAATACTCGCAAAACAGCTCGGTCAGCATTTCGCCGACCACACCAGCAACGTAGTAGCAATAGGTATCAAGCTGGGCCATCGAGCGAAGCCCCGTAAGCGCTGCGCTGCGCTGGAAGCGATGCATGCCGTCGCTCATCAAAGACACGCAGCGGTACAACGCGGCCTGCTGGGGCTGGCTGAAGCCATGCGTGACTTCGATCACGCGGCCGGCCTGCTCGACCAGACGCCGCTCGGCCGCCAGCGTTTGCGCACCCAGGCGCGGGGCCAGGGCTTGGGCAAATTCATCCGCACGGCGCGAGCCGCCGATGACATCAACGAACTCGCGACTGAAGCGCTTTTTTTCTTCCAGGCTTAGTTTGGTATCATCTTCAATGGTGTCGGCAATCCGGCACAGCAAATACGCGTTGGCCACCGACACGCGCAACGGCCCCGGCAGGCTGGGAATGGTCAGCGCGAAGGTGCGCGAGACACCCTTGAGGATTTCGAACTGGAATTCAACAGCAGTGCCCGGGGAAGCGGGCTCGGATTGGATTTCCAGGGGTTGTGTGATCGAGTTACTTCGTTTTATCATTATTGGCTCCTCGATACTCGCCAGACTTTTTATTATAAGATCAGCTGCGGGTCACCCAGGCAGCGATTGTACACGCGGAGCCCAGCACTTCGAGATCGTCGCGGACGGCAAGCGAAAAACAATCACAATCAATCGCTGATATCGGCTTACACCGCAGGCTAGCGAGGTGCTTTCGCTATTCTGAACATGAGTTAACAGACCGGCAGTTCAAACCATTGCTTTCAACCCGCCTTGTTCGCTGCTCCTTCCGTCGCGAGGGATCGTCAGGCCCAGAGGCCGGGGCGTTTCGCGATCGAGCGCAGCGCAGGCGCACCCGCCTGTACGGTGTGGATGCGCTTGGCTGTGAAACAGCGCAGACGCGGGCCCCGGGTCGAGTCCGGGGCGGGGCCTGACGGAACCGCAGCAGGAGGGTGGTGATTAAGACGGGTTCATGCCGACCGGTCCCTCTGCGACAGCGCCGGCTCCCGCACTCGATGCGCTCCGGCCAGACCCGTTCAGAGAGTCCCGGGGCGGGTTGAACGCCATCGAAGCGCGGCGACTGCCAGCAGCATCACGCTATGCTTTGCCGATGGAGTGATCAGGAAACCGGCATTGATAGCGCGCCTTGCCTGGTTCGGCGGCGTCGTTGATCGGGCGACCGGGCCGAAGCCAGTCCGGAGTACAATCCGGTGTTCCGCCAACCGCTTCCCAGTCCATGAGTTTCAATTCAAGAGCCGACGATTATGTCAAGCGAGTCGAAGCGGTGCTCGATCGCTGGCTGC
The DNA here is from genome assembly GCA_020201235.1 of Lysobacteraceae bacterium. Taxonomy (GTDB): domain Bacteria; phylum Pseudomonadota; class Gammaproteobacteria; order Xanthomonadales; family Wenzhouxiangellaceae. The sequence goes on along the minus strand of JAIVHD010000079.1, from coordinate 174 downwards.
CCGGCATTGAGGCCAACCCCAGTCGCCTGCATCAGGCGATGCGTTACTCGGTTTTCAACGGCGGCAAGCGCATTCGACCGCTGCTGTGCTACGCGGCCGCCGAAGCCATCGGCCTGGACGTCTCCAGAGCCGACCCGCTGGCCGCAGCGGTCGAGCTGGTCCACTGCTATTCGC
>JAIVHD010000078.1 GCA_020201235.1 Lysobacteraceae bacterium | reverse complement strand
GGTCCAGGCGCTTCGCTACGGTGAGAACCCGCACCAGGCGGCCGGGATGTACGTCGAACGCGCACGCGCACCCTCCGGATTGGCTGGAGCTGAATTGCTTCAGGGCAAGCCGTTGTCGTACAACAACCTGCTCGACGCCGATGCCGCCTGGTCTGGCGTCGGCCTGATGGGCGACGCGCCAGCCTGCGTCATCATCAAGCACACCAACCCGTGTGGCGCGGCGCGAGCGGCAACGCCGCTTCTGGCTTACCACAAGGCGCTGGCTTGTGATCCGGTTTCGGCGTTCGGTGGCATCATTGCATTCAACCGCCCGCTCGATGCCGAAACTGCGCAGGCCCTGGCCGGCCAGTTTTGCGAGGTTCTAATCGCGCCCGCGGTCGACTGCGGTGCGCGCAAGGTGCTGGCGGCTCGCAAAAACCTGAGGCTGATGGTACCGTCACCGGCGATCGCGGCCGATTTCGATGTGCGCAGAATCAGTGGCGGCTGGCTGGTCCAGCAAAGCGATCGGCCGCTGGCCGGGCGCGCCGGTTTCGAGGTGGTCACCGAGCGCGCGCCGACCGAAACCGAATGGCGCGACCTGGAATTTGCCTGGGCGGTGGTCGCCATGGTGCGCTCCAACGCCATCGTGCTGGTCCGCGACGAGGCCACCGTGGGCGTCGGTGCCGGCCAGATGAGCCGGGTCGATTCGGCCCGCATCGCAGCCCTCAAGGCTTCAGATCAGGGTCTGGACCTGAACGGCGCGGCAATGGCCTCAGATGCCTTTTTCCCGTTTGCCGACGGGCTCGAAGCGGCCGCCGGAGCCGGTGTCGGTGCCGTGATACAGCCGGGCGGCTCGAAACGCGACGATGAAGTGATCGCGGCCGCCAATCGTCTGGGAATTGCGATGGTGATGACCGGTCGACGACATTTCCGGCATTGACCCGGGCGCTTCAAGCCGCCTGATTCTCGCCACGGTTGCTGATGCCATCAACGCGCTACCGGGTCCTGGCCAGGCGCGGTATTCAACAGCCGTCGCCGAAGCCTGTCGTAGAGCCACCACAGCGAACCCAGGATGGCAAACGACAGCGCCACGGCCAGCACAAAAAAGCACCACCAGGCCACATCAAAGCGCGACGCTCCGAACAGTTCGCGCCAGGCCCACCAGGCCACGCGGATCACAATGGCGTGGCCCAGAAAAACCGTGAACGAGACGGGTGAAAGCACCTCAAGCACGCGCCCGACCGCACCGGCGGCCAACATCGTCGCCAGCGCCCACAGGGCCACCGGACCGGTCAGCCGAACCAGGTTGAGCGCCAGCCAGTAATGCTCGGGGTTAGGGCCAAGGCCATACAGTGCGAGCGCGGCACAGACAAGCACAAACCCCAACACCAACCCGCGCGCGTGTGCGCACAACCAGCCGTCGAGGCTCCGGACGTCTGGCCGCGCGGCAAGGAACACGCCGATGAAAAAATACAGATAAATATCGATGCGGATAAAAAAATCGAAATGAATGCCGGCCACGGCGCAGTAAAAAATGGCTATGGCCACCAACGCCGAAAACCCGACGCTGCGGGCGATCAGCCGCCACACCGGCAACAGCAAAGCCGCTAGAAAGAGTTCGCGCAGAAAGTAAAGCGGCGGGTTGGCCGGCAGCTTCTGATATGCGGTCAAGGCCCGCAGCCATTGCTCCAGGTCAAACGGAAACAATGCCAGATCGGGCCGCACCGAAAACCCGCCGGCCTGGCGGGTGTAAATCCAGACCACCATCGGCAGACCCCACAGCAGCATCGGTACGATCAGGCGCCTGAACTTGCGCGCTGCATACGCGGGATACGCATAGCGGCCAGTCAGGTTGCCGGCCGAGTTGCCGGCCAGAAACCCGGAAATTACGCTCAGCGTCGGCAACGCCGCGATCGCAATGCAGCCGCTGATCAGTGCACTGAAATACGTGCCGAAAGACAAAGCGACGTCGCGCAGATCGGGCCGGTACAACGTAACCGGGATGTGCACCGTCACCACCAGCGCAATCAGCACCGGGCGCAATGCCCGGATGCGGGTCGAGCGATCGACCACGCTGCGGGTCCGAGGCCCGATCTTTGAGCGATCGGAAACGTCGCTCACGCCGGTGGCGCCGCACCGCCGGGCAGCGGCTGGTCGCGGCTCAATCGCGGCCGCCTGATCGGCACCGCAGTGCACCAAACCCGGTCCGATTGCCGCGCGCCGAAGCCAGGCGCACGCGAATATCGCAGCCTCGACTTGTCGCCTTCAACGCTCGCTTTGCCAACCCCAAGCGGCCGCACCGTCTGGTCGGCGCGCGACAACCACGCCGCACCGGGCTCACCCGGCGCGGCGCTCCAATCGTCCATCGGGCCGGCCCAGGCGGTGTTCGTCTCATTAACCGGTCCAGCGACCGCGTGTGCCGCCCTGGCCGGCAGTCTGGCGGCAAGAATCGCTGTGCGCATGATTCCAGAATGTTGCAACAAAAGCCGGACTCCAGTTTAACCCGAGTCATTGACCCGTCAGTTGCATGAATTTCCGAGTGCGAGAGCCCGGAGAGTCTTGGTTCCGGGGCGTGGCGCGGCGATTTTCGGCCGCAGCAGAGTTCACTGAATGTGAGGATCGGGTAGTGGATAATCGGGATTAAATCCGACCGGCTGCTGGCAGCGGAGCGCCGGCTGACCCGACCAACCCATACCGGACCCAAACGACCATGCTCAGCTATCGCCACGGCTTTCATGCCGGAAACCCGGCCGACGTATTCAAGCACACGGTGCTTGTTGCTCTGGTGCGCGCGATGCAGCAAAAGCAAAAAGGCATTGTGTTTCTCGATACCCATGCCGGACCGGCGCTGTATGACCTTAGCCGGCCCGAGGCGCTGAAAAACCGCGAGTTCGACAAGGGCATTGGCCGCATCTGGAACCTTCCGGCCTATGCTTGCGAAAATGGCCGCGACAACGGCCGCGACGATGCCGTCGGTGAGTATCTCGCGCTGGTGCGCGCCTGCAATCGGCAAGGGCCGTTGCATCAATACCCCGGATCGCCGATGCTGCTGCGCGCCCGGCTGCGCCGGCAGGACAGGCTGGTGCTGTGCGAACTGCATCCCGCCGAACAAAAAGCGCTGGTCGCCCGATTCGATGGCGATCGTCAGGTCACGCTGGTCGCCGGCGACGGTTATCGCGCGCTGGCAGCGCAGTTGCCGCCGGCCAGCGGCCGCGGCCTGGTGCTGATCGATCCGTCATTTGAGCTGCGCTCCGAAATCGATGACATCACATCGCCTTTCCCGAGACACAGCGCCTGGGGCGCATGAGCGGATGCGGTATGGCGATCATTAACTGCCCCTATCGTGCCCGCAGGGCGCTCGCGCAAATGACCGCCGACTGGCAATACTGATGCAGGTCTGAGTCAGCGTTGACAGAGAGACGGCTTATCGGCCTGGGGAATCAATTTGACAGGTACAATTCAGGTAACGTTCAAGGAAAACAACATGAAACTCGCCATTCTTTCTCGTGGACCAAAGTCCTACAGCACCCGTCGTTTGAAACAAGCCGCACTGGCTCGCGACTACGATGTCAAGGTTCTGGATACCCTCAAATTTGCCATTGATCTGCAGCGCGGTCACCCGAATCTCTATTTCAGGCAAAAGCTGCTCAGCAGCTACGACGCGGTGCTGCCGCGAATTGGTGCATCGATCACCTACTACGGCACAGCAGTGGTGCGGCAATTTGAGGAGATGGGGGTTTTTTGCGCCAACACGTCCAATGGCATTTCCAATTCCCGAGACAAGCTTAGAAGCCTGCAAATCTTGAGTCGGCACAACATCGGCATTCCCGAGACCGCGTTCGTGCATGACAAAAAAGACGTCATGCCCGCCATTGAGCGGGTTGGCGGTGCGCCTGTGATTATCAAACTGATTGAAGGCACGCAGGGAATCGGAGTGTTGTTGGCCGAGTCAAACAAGGCGGCAGAATCCATCATCGAATTGTTGCAAAGCCAGAAACAAGACGTGTTGATCCAGAAATTTGTCGCTGAGAGCAAAGGCAAGGATATCCGTGCATTCGTCGTTGGCGATCGGGTGGTGGCGGCGATGCGACGTGTCGCACAAGGCCAGGAGTTCCGCAGCAATGTCCATCGCGGCGGGATTGCAGAGCCGGTCGAACTGTCGGAAGACTACCGGGAAACCGCGGTGAGATCGGCGCAGATTCTGGGCCTGCGCGTGGCCGGTGTCGACATGCTGGAAAGCTCGGCAGGCCCGCAGGTGATGGAAGTCAATTCGTCGCCAGGACTGGAAGGCATCGAAAACGCCACTCAGCTTGATGTGGCCGGTGCCATCGTCGAATACATCGCCGCACGCGTTGATTTCCCCGAAATTGATGTGCGCCAGAGGCTTACCGTCAGCAAAGGGTATGGCGTCACCGAGATTCACATTCCGGACGGCTCCAATTTCGTCGGCATGACCATCACCCAAACCGGTCTGCGCGACAACGATATCAATGTATTGACGCTATACCGTGGCAAGACGGTGATTCCGAATCCGAAAAACACCCAGAGTAGCTCAGTCGGCTTGCCCGTTGGCTGTTGGACTTGACACGGGTCCAACAGCCGATTTGGAGTCAATCTGTATTCCCAACGCCGACGATCCGCCAGTTCGTGTCGGGCTGGAACGGAATCGCCGCGCCTTGTTTGCGCACCAGACCATCCATCAGCCACACCCGGTTCTGGCCGGATTCGGCATTGCGCCAAACAATGTCGGCGCGCCCGTCGCCGTCGAGATCGCCAATGCCGGCCACCTGCCAGCTCGCCGGGCCGATCAGATTGATCGTGTCGCGCGCCTTGATCGTCAGCCCGTCGAGCAGCCAGATGCGGTTTTGCCCAAGGGCTTCGTCGCGCCACAGGATGTCGGCGTTGCCATCGCCGTCGAAATCGCCGATGCCGGCCACGCTCCAGGTGTTCTGGATCAGCGGAATCGCGGCGCTGTTGCCGCGCTCGAAGCTGTCCATCAGCCAGATTCGGGTCTGCGGCCGCTCGGTGCTGCGCCACAGGATGTCGTCGCGCCCATCGCCGTTGAAGTCGCCAACGCCGCCGGGAATCCATTCTTCACCGCGCAGCAGCGGAATCGAATCGCCTTCCTGCCGCGTCAGTCCGTCCATCAGCCAGGCGCGGTTCTGACCGGTGACCGGCATCGTCTCGCGCCACAGGATGTCCTTGCGGCCGTCGCCGTTGAAATCGCCGGTGCCGGCGAACATCCATTCCGGGCCAATCGACGGAATGTTCGAACCGGCCACGCGCTCATCGCCTTCGATCAGCCAGATACGGTTCTGGCCGGCACCCACCGACGGTGCGCGCCACAAAAAATCATTGCGCCCATCGCCATCGAAGTCGCCGATTCCGAATAGCGACCAGACGGGATCGCTGATACCGGGAATTAAGCCGACGCTGACGCGCTCGGTGCCGTCCATCTGCCAAACCTCGACGTCGCCCGTGTCCTCGTTGAAAAAAACCAGGTCGTCGGGTTCTCGCGTTTCATCCGGGCAATCTTCGCCGCCGGGACTACCGACGCCAATTGAACCCTCGGTGCCGAGGCTGCCAATCTGAACACTCAGGTCGGACTCAAAGTCGTTAATGACGGTAAAAAGGAGATTGTCGACATTGGCCCAATCGAATGCGCCTCCGGGCAAAACGGAAAAAAACGCGGTACGCGGAATTCTCAGCGTACCCTCGCTGAGTGACACGAGGTCAAAATTCGATCCGATGTCGAAAGCCTGGACGCTGTTTAAATCCCTGTCTCCTGCGGATATCGATAAAAAGCCGGCACCGCTGAGCGCCTGGATATCAATGATGAAAGCGTCCACCTCGGAAAAATCGAAAAAGTTTCCACAAGATCGATCATAGCCAAGCCCACAGCCGCCCAGGGCCGTTTCCGGATCGTTAACCGGGAAGCTCATTTCACACCGAAACTGTCCCCCATCGACGATCGCGGTCAGGCTGGACCCTGCCGGTGCCTCTTCGTTCACAGTCGGGACCATGACACGAAAACCGCCGAGTACAGTGCTGGTTGTCAGCACGGCCTCCTCCGGTTCTGGCGCCTGGCCCGGCCCGACCGTCAGTGGCCCTTGCGGGGCCGTAAACGGGTCGATATTTGACTGTGCGGCTGCGATTGCCGAGAAAAACAAAAGTGCGATGTAAATCACAGAGGTCGTTATTAATTTGAGTTGCATAGTCACGTTCCTGAACGGATGGGCCTGGGTCGGAATACGGGTAACGTATCGTCGTCTTAACCCCTAATACGAAAAATGAACTGGAAGGTGGCCAAATGTTGCGGCTCGCGGCTCCTGCGTAGAACACACGCGTAGAACACACGCGTAGAACACACGCTATGGGCGTCGGACAACAAGCCACTGACCCGCGCCCACACATGGGGTTTGGGATCGCCGCAGTAGAGCGGGTTATGAATAAGCCGGGTGAGGGTTTACGAGCCTGACTTCGTCGGCCGTTTTATGATGACTTGCGCTGGCGTTTTTCCTCCAGCATGCGCTGATCGGCCAAATGGAAGGCTTCTTTTAGCGGGCGGTCTTGCCGACGCATCGCCATGCCGACTGAGGCCGCAATCTTGTGCTGACTGAAGGAGTCCCGAATGCGGTCCACCAGGCCCTGGGCCTGGTCCCTGGTGCAGGAGACCGCCAGAACGGCGAATTCATCGCCGCCGATTCGAGCTACGAAGTCCGAGGTTCTCAAGCTGGCTTTAAGGGCATCCGCAGCGGCCCGCAGCAGGTCATCACCCGCGCTATGGCCTTGCGTGTCGTTGATTTCTTTGAGCTCGTCGAGATCAATCACGACTGCGCAGGCAGGCTCGGCCAACGGCTGAAGCTGAAACTCCTCTTCAGCGACCCGACTCTCCCAGCCCCGACGATTGGCAACACCGGTCAATGCATCGAGATGCGATTCAGCAATTGCTTCCCTGAGCTTATGGCTGGCCTTGAACTCGCGTATTTCCTGGGACAGGATCAGTGATAGCAGTACACTGGCCAGCATGATGCTGGCTTTGAAAGTCTCACTGAAAGCCGGATGTGGTTCAGGATCAATCCCACACAAGGTGCCGAACAGGGTGCCATCCGGGAGCCGCAGGGGTATGCCGATGTAGGCACCAATTTTGAGCTGCCGGCCAATCGGGGCATCACAATATGTGGCCGATGCCTTGACGTCGTGGTCGAACATTGGACCTTCGCCCCGGACCATCCGGCTACAGAACGAGTCTTCCCACTTCAGGATCGTGTTGTCGCTGACGTTGTACGCGCGGTCGTCAACTTTGAGAAGAATCCAGTCGTTGCCCTCCGCGCGGCTGACCGACCACATGCCCAGGTCGCATTGTTGGCGCAGGTACCGCAGCACCGCATTGGCCGCATGCGTGAAGGTTCGCGACGAAGCTGCCTCATCGATGGGTTCGGACGAGGGCGCAAACTGGTTGAGCGATTGATTCAAGCCCTTGTTTCCTGGATTGAGAATTCCGATGTAGCGGTGTTTTGTTCGCCCCGCGACCCTTGAATGCGGGCGTAGGGTAAATCAGTTTCCGCGTCCAATCATAAGTCAGCGGCTTCGTGTTGTCTGAGACATTGGACTACTCTGTGAGCCGTTTTGTTCAACCCGGCCGATTCACCGCTCCTGCGTCGCGAGGCGCTTTCAGGCTCGGTAGCTGGGGCGTTTCGCGACGATACGCACCGGAGGCGAACTCGCCCGTCCGATGGGGGTGGACGACCGAGCCAAACGTCGCAGACGCGGCATGTACAGGCCGCAGTCGGTGGGCTGGTGAATACGGCGGGCTAAGCCGCTTTGGCCGCGACCCGACCTTGGGCCGGCCAGTCAGCTCCGTGATACAGTCAATCGATGATCGCCTGATGACGAATAACCGTCCCGATATGCCGCTCAAAATCAATCGCGAAAAGCTCAGATCTTCCAGCCAGACCTCCTGGCTGGTGCTGGATCTTTTTATGGTCTTGCTGGTCGTCGTGAACCTGGTTTTCATCCTGTTCGATACGCTTTATGGTACATCGGCATTCCGGGGGTTGCTGGACGGCTCTTTGCCAGCCTTCAGTGCCTTCTACAACGAGCAAATTCACGCGCACTTCCTGTACTGGGATCTAATCTTCATCGCCATATTCATCAGCGAGTTTTGCTTCCAGTGGGTAGTGGCGGTGCGCAAACGGACCTACGCGCGCTGGTATTTCTACCCTTTTTTGCACTGGTACGATCTGCTGGGTACGATTCCGATCGGCTCGTTTCGTCTGCTGCGGTTTTTGCGCTTGATATCGCTGATCATTCGCCTGCAGAAGATGGGCATCATCGACCTGACCAACACCCGTATCTACCAGTTTTTCAAGTTTTATTTCGAGGCGTTCATCGATGAGGTCTCGGACCGGGTGATGATTCAAACCCTGGATGATTTTCGCCGTGAGCTGGAGGATGAAGCGCCGATCACGCGCGAGATCATCACCAAAGTGATTGCCCCGCAGCGCGACAAGCTGGTCGAGCACTTGTCGCGACGCATTGGTCATATCGCGCAGCAGAGCTACGACAGGCATCAGCAGGAGATCCGAGATTATGTCGATTCGGTGATAGCCGATGCGGTCAAGGCCAATGCCGGTATCCGCAATCTGGACCGGGTCCCTGTGGTTGGTCGCGCCATCGTTAATCAGCTGCGTCAGTCGATCAACGATATTGTTGCAGAAGTGGTCGATCGCACCGTCAGGGACATCAGCGTGGTCGAGAACAACCGCCTGGTCGACGAGTCAGTGACCGTAATCATTGACGCCATTCTAGAGGACCATCCCGAACTCGGCGATATCGGCACCCGCATGTCGATCGAGGCGATCGAACTGATCAAGGCACGGGTTCGGGTTCAGCGCTGGAAAGAACACCTGCGCGATCCACCTTACTAGGAGCCTGTCGGATTTAACCGATCGTAGCGAGGGAAAGTCCGGTTGGAGCCAGATTTTTCGATCTTTTGAGGCGAATAGTGGGCCTATTTAACGAAAAAGAGCGGGAAATCTGGCCCA
>JAIVHD010000077.1 GCA_020201235.1 Lysobacteraceae bacterium | reverse complement strand
GCGGATAGCCGGCCGAGCCGGCGCGCAGCCGATGACCAAGCTGGTCCAGCCGCCGAACGGCATCGTCGTATCCCGATTCCGACCCGGCGTCGGCGTGCACGATCAGGAACAGCCGTCCGCTGAGGTTGTCAACGACCGCCAGTTCATCGACTTCCAGCAACAGCATCTCGGGCACGCCAAGCGGATCGGGCTTGTCGGAAAAATCCAGCCTCGGCTCGATCAGGGCCACGGTCTCGTAGCCGAAGTAACCGACCAGGCCGCCGGAAAATTTCGGCAGCCCTTCGACTTCGGGCGCACGCACGCGCTGGTGCAGTGCCTCAATTTCAGCCAGCGGGTCAACATCATCGCGCCGCTCGATCACGCGACCGTGTTCGACCACCTCGAAGCACCGCCCGCTGGCCCGGTAAGCCCGTCGGCAAGGCAGGCCGATCATCGAATAACGCCCCCAGTTCTCGCCGCCCTCGACCGATTCGAGCAAAAAGGTATTCGGACCGTCGGCCAATTTCAGGTAAACAGAAAGCGGCGTATCGAGATCGGCCGCAACCGACCGCCAGACCGGAATCCGGTTATAGCCCTCGGCCTTGAGTTGTAAATAGTGTTCGCGATCCAAAATCATTCCGCAGAGTCAGCAGGAAGCGCAATTGTAGCGGAACCACCCGCACCGGCCAGCATGTTTCCTAAACCCGCGACATTGACCACCCGTTCGCGACCGGGGCGGCGGTTTGAGTCCGTCTTATTCACCATCGTGTTGTAACGAGGAGCTGTCAGGTCCTGTGGCCGGGGCGTTTTGCGACCAAGTGCTGCGGAAACGTACTCGCCTGTACGGTGAGGATGCGCGACCGAGCCAGACGCCCCGGATGCCGGGCCGGTCGGCTCCGCAGTAGGCAGGGTGGTGAATAAAGCGGGTTTAGCGCCCGACTGTCGACGATCCTGGACCCGCTGAACCGGGTTGCTGCTGTGGCCGGTTTACAATATTGCTCTCATTTTTTCCACCACAGTCGATGACCAATTCATGAATAAACCGTTTTCCGGGCGCTGGCGTCGATTGGCGCGTCGCGCCGCGCCGTTGATCCTTGTCGCAGTGCTCGCCGGCCTGGCCGCAGGCTGCGCCCGCGAGCAGCCGCCACCGCATATTTTCGTGATCAGCATCGACACGCTGCGCGCCGATTACTTAACGCCGTATGGTGCCAAGCGCGGCGCTACGCCGGTTGCAAGCCGGCTGGCCGACGGCGGCACACTGTTTACGCGTGCGTTCACACCGATGGGCATCACCGTGCCGGTGCATGCGACCTTGCTGACCGGGCTGATGCCGCGCGAGCATACGGTCCGGGCCAACGTCCACCGTCTGCCCGACGGGATCGAGACCGTCGCCGAACAATTCAGCGCAGCCGGCTATGACAGCGCCTCGATCCTGAGCTTCGGCGCGATGAACTTCATGAGCGGGCTCGACCGTGGCTTCGCCCATGCCAGCGACCGCAGCGAACAGGACCGGGCGTTCGTGCGCGAGGATGCCGAAACACTGGAGCTGGCCATGGACTGGCTAAATCAGCGCGATGGCAGCCAGCCGCTGTTCATGCTGATGCATTTCTACGATGTCCATTCCCCGCACCAGCCGACCGGGTATTCGAAAGCGGCCCTGGCCGGCTACCAGGGGCCGCTGGCCGACGGCATCAGTGTCGAGATGCTCTACAACCATTCGCAGCCGCTGCTCGACAATCCTGCCGATCTTGAAGCGCTTCGAACGCTGTACGCCGGCGAAGTCATCGATGCCGATACCCGGGTCGGGCTGTTTCTTGATCGGCTGGAGAAACTCGAGCTGCTGGATCATTCGGTCGTGATTGTGCTGGCCGACCATGGCCAGGGCCTGGGCGAAAACCGCTATTTTGGACACGGCCCGACACTCGAGCAGAGCGTCATCCATGTGCCAATCATCGTGCACGATTTTCGCCGCCGCTCCGCATCGCGCCAAGTGACCGAAAACGTCGGCCTGATCGACATCGCCCCCACGCTGCTCGCGCTGGCCGGCATCAGCAACGATCACCTCCCCGGTCGCGACCTGCTGCAACTCCAGCCCGGCAACCTCACACCACCCTATATCGCAGAGGTCGAACAGCGCTCCAGCCAGATCGAATACCGGCCCCAGCACTTCGATGACGAAGCACTGGCGGTGTTTTTAGAAGACCTGAAGCTGGTCGACCAGGATGGACGCCAGCGCCTGTATAAAATCAGCGGCCAGTGGGGCCAACACATTGAGGAGACCAACCTGGACGAACTGCACGCATCAACGCGCGCCTGGTTGATGGATTACATGGATGGCTACCGCGACGGCAGCATCAAAAGCGAACGCGCCGAAATGACCGACGAGGCCATTGAGCAGCTACGCTCACTGGGCTACATTCAGTAAGGGCCGCGACTCGAGCAGCGCCCCGCCCAAGAGCCGCCGCGACAGCACCTCGCGCGGGCGAGTTCTCGAGACTCCGGATGGCCGCGTTGCGGCCCCGGAGGGACGTGGTTTTGATTTTGGCTTCGCCTTGCAACGTTGGAGTTCAGGCTGGGCGCGTCACCGGGTCGAGAGGATCAAACGCTTGCCGCCGCGCGCATTTTGCCGATCACATCAGCATAGTCGTCGGCACCGAAGATCGCCGAGCCGGCGACCAGCGTGTCGGCACCGGCGGCGATCACTTCGCGCGCATTTTCGGGCTTGACGCCGCCGTCGATTTCGAGCCGGATTTCGCGGTCTGTTTGATCGATCATGCGGCGCGCGCGGCGCAGCTTTTCGAGCGCCGAGGGAATAAACTTCTGGCCGCCGAAGCCGGGATTGACCGACATCACAAGCACCAGGTCGATTTTGTCCAGGACCCACTCAAGAACATCCAGCGAGGTCGCCGGGTTCAAAACGAGGCCAGCCCGGCAGCCGTGCTCGTGGATCAAGCCGATGGTGCGGTCGACATGCTCGCTGGCTTCTGGATGGAAGCTGATCAGGCTGGCTCCGGCGGCGGCAAACTCCGGGATGATCCGGTCAACCGGCCTGACCATCAGGTGTACATCGATCGGGGCCTCGATGCCGTAATCGCGCAAGGCCTTGCAAACCATCGGGCCGATCGTCAGGTTGGGCACGTAATGGTTATCCATTACATCGAAATGGACCCAGTCGGCGCCGGCCGAAAGGACAGCATCGACTTCGGCCCCGAGGCGGGCAAAATCGGCCGAAAGAATCGATGGTGCGATGACCAGTGGTTGTTGCATTCGCGTTGCTTCCCGAGTCGGCAAGCGACTCCTGAGTTGTGGGCTCAACCGGGATCCTGAGCGATCCGCGATGAACTGTCTATCCAAGCTGCGGGCCGAACCCGGCCAGCCGATCCAAATCGACCGACAGATTTTGCGACCGACACCCATCGGCCGGTCTATAGGTTAGCGACCTCCGGCAGCGACGCCCGGCGGCCGCGCGATGCGAGCTTGGCCGTATAATGCGGCAATCCTCGTATTCTACAGGCTACCGTGAGCGATTACCCCATACCGCCGCTGGAACGCATCCACCAGGGCAAGGTCCGCGACATCTATCGGGTCGACGACCAGCGGCTGCTGATCGTGGCCTCGGACCGGCTCAGCGCGTTCGACGTCATCCTGCCGGACCCGATCCCCGGCAAGGGTGAGATTCTGACCCGCATTTCGCGCTTCTGGTTCAGCCAGTTCGACGACCTGGTGCGCAATCACTTGCTTGATGGGGATCTGGCCGAGGTCATCGGCGACCCGGGTCTGGCCGCCCGGCTGGAACCGCGATGCATGTTGGTTCGGGCACTCAAGCCGTTGCCAATCGAGGCGATCGTGCGCGGCTACCTGGCCGGTTCGGGCTGGCGCGACTATCAGAAAACCGGCACCGTCTCGGGTGTCAAGCTGCCGCCAAATCTGCAACTTGCGGCGCGTTTCCAGGAGCCCATCTTCACGCCGTCGACCAAAGAACAGGCCGGCGATCACGACCAAAACATCGACTTCAAGCGCATGCAAGACCTGATCGGCAGCGAACTGGCGTTCCGCGTTCGCGACATCAGTCTTGCCATCTACCTGCGCGCCGGCGCTTATGCGCGCGAGCGCGGCATCATTATTGCCGACACCAAGTTCGAATTCGGCGTCGACGAAGATGGCCACCTGTTCCTGATCGACGAGGTGCTGACGCCGGATTCATCGCGCTTTTGGCCCGAGGATGAGTGGCGGCTGGGGCTCAGCCCGCCGAGCTTCGACAAGCAGTTTGTGCGCGACTACCTCGAAACGCTGGACTGGGACAAGACAGCGCCCGGTCCCACTCTTCCGCCCGAAATCATCGCCCCGCCGGTACCGAGCGCCGCGCTGGACCAGTCGATCCTGTACCAAAAACGGCACAATATGGCTCAATCCGACCGCGTCTTCCTCGGAATTGGTAAAGCCGGTCACGTGCTTGCCGGCAACCAGGTACTTGCCATCGCTGCCCTTGACGTCGATCAACGCCGCCGGCGCATGGCAAACCGCGCCAAGCGGCTTGCCCGATTCCAGCGTCTTCCGGATCAGCGCGATCGAATCAGCATCGCCAGTCAGATCCCATACTGGGCCATGTCCACCCGGGTAAAACACCGCGTCGAAATCATCGGCATCAACCTCACCAAGCCGAACGGTCTCGGCCAGTTGCTGGCGCGCCTGCTGGTCTTCCTTAAAACGGCGGGTGGCGTCGGTCTGGGCATCCGGCTCGTCGCTTTTCGGATCCAGCGGCGGCTGTCCGCCCTTGGGCGAGGCCAGCGTCACAGCGGCACCGGCATCGACGAATGCGTAATACGGTGCGGCGAATTCTTCCAGCCAGAAACCGGTGTTTTTTCCGGTGTCCCCGAGCTGATCGTGCGATGTCAGAACCATCAGGATTTTCATAGAGACCTACCTGGAATTTCGTGGATAAGATTGGAAAGTGGGTCCAGCTAACATCCGATTCAACCCGCCTTGTTCACGACCTGATCCTCGCCTGACGGTTCCAGGCCCCGTCGATATGGCGTTTCGCGACCGAACGCACCGGCCACGGCACCTCGCCCCGCCTCGCAACGTTGGGGTGAACAGAACCGGGCTCAGGTTCTGAGCCCGGTGCCACGCTTGAGCAAGGTGACACAAACGGTTCCAAGAACCGCGACAAAAACCAGGATGATACCGAATGCCGCCGATACCGGCACATCGCTTACGCCCAGCATGCCGTAGCGAAAACCATTGACCATGTATAAAATCGGATTGGCCATTGCAATTGTTTCCCAGATGCCCGGCAACAGGTCGACCGAGAAGAACACGCCGCCCAGGTAGGTCATGGGCTGCAGCACAAAGGTCGGGATAATCGATATGTCGTCGAACTTCTGCGCGAAAGTCGCGTTGATAAACCCGGCCAGCGCGAACACGATCGCGGTCAGAACGACGATCGAGAGGGTCACCGGCCAGCTGTGAATCGAAAAATCAGAAAAGAACGCGGCGACGATGAAGACCAGCACGCCCACGACCAGCGCGCGAAATACCGCACCGGTCACGTAACCTGCCAGAATCAGGATCGGCGGTAGCGGCGAGACCAGCAGTTCCTCGACGTGCCGTCCGAACTTGGCCCCGAAAAAAGAACTGGTGATATTGCCGTAGGAATTCGTAATCACAGAAAGCATGATCAGGCCAGGCACGATGAACTGCATATAGTCCATGCCGCCCATTTCACCGATGCGGGCCCCGATCAGCTGGCCAAAGATCACGAAATACAGCGTCATCGTGATGGCCGGCGGCAGCAGCGTCTGCGCCCAGATGCGCAGGATGCGCATGACCTCCTTAATGACGATGGTCTTGTAGCCGATCCAGTACGAGCTTGCCGAGACCGGGTTGCTCATGCGCTCTGCTCCGCCTGCTTTTCGACCAGCCGTAAAAAAAGCTCTTCGAGCCGATTGACTTTGTTGCGCATGGATTTGACCTCGATGTCTTCGTCTTCCAGCATTTTGAACAGGGCGTTGAGGTTGCGCGACTTCGGCAGGCTTGCAAGCATTGTGGTCGAATCGCGCATTTCGATCCACATGCCCTCGACCTGCGGGGCCTTTTCGATCGGTGCGCTCAGATCGAGCACGAAGGTCTCGATGTCAAGCTTGCCCAGCAACGCCTTGACTGTGGTGTTTTCAACAATTTGGCCGGAATCGATGATCGCGATGTTGCGACAAAGATTTTCGGCCTCCTCCAGATAGTGCGTAGTCAAAATCACTGTCGTGCCATCGCGGTTGATGCCCTCGATAAACGCCCACATCGAGCGCCGGATCTCGATATCGACGCCGGCCGTGGGCTCGTCGAGAATCAGCAAGCGCGGCTCGTGGACCATGGCGCGGGCGATCAGCAGGCGACGTTTCATGCCGCCCGAAAGCGTGCGCGACGGCTTGAAGGCCTTGTCCCACAGTTGCAGCTGCCTTAAGTACTTCTCAGCACGCGTGCGCGCGATACGGCGCGGCACGCCGTAGTAGCCAGCCTGGTTGACAATGATATCGAACGGCTTTTCGAACTGGTTGAAATTGACCTCCTGCGGCACCAGCCCGATCTCGGCCATTGCACGCGAGCGATCGTTCTGGACGCTGATGCCGAACACCCGGGTCTCGCCGGAACTGGCGTTGACCAGCGATGATATGATACCGATCAGCGTCGACTTGCCAGCACCATTGGGGCCAAGCAAGGCGAAGAAATCTCCTTCCTCGACGGTCAAGTCGATGCCCTTGAGCGCCACGACGCCGTTCTTGTAGGTTTTTTTCAGGTTTCTGACTTCAAGTGCATGCATGACCTATGGCCCGTTGATTTCGACGGCTGTGGCTTGTATCTTTTGACGTTGCTGCCGGGTCGATCCTTAACGATTGAGGCGTATTCCTAAATGATGAAACAATTATCCATATCCGTCGTGCTTTTGCTGACATGGAGCCTTTCGGTCCAGGCCCAGCAAAGCCGCTGGCCGGATCTTGAAAAATGCGAACTGTCGGCCGCCGGCGGTCGTCTCAGCGTCAGCGCGCTGTGCGGCACGCTGAGCGTACCCGAAAACCGCGATCGGCCCGACGGACGACAGCTCGACCTGGCCTGGGCCGTGGTCGAGGCACGCACCGGCAAGCCCGCGCCGGATCCGGTGTTTTTCCTCGCCGGCGGTCCCGGCCAGTCGGCCCGCGATATCGCGCCGATCATGCAAAACGCGTTGCGCGACATCAACCGCGAACGCGACCTGATCTTTCTCGATCAGCGCGGCACCGGCGGCTCCAATGCACTTGAGTGCACCTTCGACGACGAGGCCTTGCTGACCGAGTCGGACTTGTCCCAAATCAATGAACTGCTGCGCCAGTGCTACCAGGATCTTGCTTCGGTGGCCGATGTGCGCCACTATACGACGCGCGACGCTGCCGCCGACCTGGAAACGCTGCGCCAGCATCTCGGGCTGGAGCGGATCAATCTGATCGGCGGTTCGTATGGTACACGCATGGCCCAGGTCTACCTGCGCCATTTTCCAGATGCGGTCCGCAGCATGATTCTCGATGGCGTGGTTCCAACTCGGCTCAAGCTCGGCTCCGAGCATGCCGAAAAGCTCGATCAAGCGTTGTCCCGTTTGTTCCAGGCGTGCGACGCGGCCCCCGTCTGCGCCGCCCGTTATCCCGACCTCGACCAGGCGTTCAGTCAATTGAAATCCGACTACGCGGCCGCAGCCCAAACAATCCAGGTAACCCATCCTCGCACCGGCGTGGCCGAGACCATCGAGTTCAGCGACGCCGTGCTGGCCTCGGGCCTGCGCCTGCTGGCCTACTCACCGGCCACCCAGATGATGATCCCGTACCTCATCCACGAAGCCGCGATCACCGGCAACCCGGAGCGGCTGGCCGCCCAGGCATTGATGACCAACGAGCAGATGAGCGACGCCATCGCACTGGGCCTGAACTTTGCGGTCGGCTGCAGCGAAGACTGGCCCTACTGGCCGCGCGACCGCGATGCCGGCGGGACGCTGCTGGGCAACTCGTTTACAGAGCTATACAGCAGGGTCTGCGACTGGTGGCCGGTCAATCCGGTCGGGCCGGATTTTCATCAACCGTTCGAGTCGATGGTCCCGACGCTGCTGCTTTCAGGCGAACTCGACCCGGTCACACCGCCGGAATACGGCGAACAAGCCCTCGAGCAATTTCCCAACAGCCAGCACCTGGTCGCGACCGGCCGTGGGCACATCGTGCTGACCAATCCGTGCATCCAGACCATCGCGACGCAGTTCATCGCCCGTGCCAGCGCAGACGGGCTGGAGACCGGCTGCATGGACGCGATCGGCCCCGAGCCGTTATCGCGGTCGATGATGTCAGCTTTTCAGCCCCTGACGGCCAGATTACCGGCCTGCTCGGACCCAACGGTGCCGGCAAAACCACCACTTTGCGAATGCTCTACACGCTGCTCAAGCCCGATTCGGGCAGCATGCGAATCGACGGCATCGACCCGATGTTGGAGCCGATCCAGGTCAAGCGCAAGCTCGGCGTGGTCCCCGACTCCCGCGGCCTGTACGACCGCCTGACCGCGCGCGAAAACATCCGCTATTACGGGCGCCTGCAGGGCATCGACAAAGCCGAAATCGAACGCCGGATCGAAAAGCTTACCGACGTGCTCGACATGACCGGGTTCATCGAGCGCAAGACCGACGGCTTTTCGCAGGGTCAGCGCGTCAAGGTCGCGATCGCCCGCGCGCTCATCCACGAGCCAGGCACCATCCTGCTCGACGAGCCCTCGAACGGGCTCGACGTGATGACCACACGCGCACTGCGCGAATTTCTGCTGCGCCTGAAAGGGGAAGGCCGCTGCGTTGTATTGTCGACCCACATCATGCAAGAAGTCGCGGCGTTATGCGACCGTATCGTCATCATCGCCGGCGGACGAATCGCCGCTGAAGGAACGGCACAGCAGTTGCTGCAGCGCTCGGGCAAGTCCAATCTCGAGGATGCCTTCGTCAAGCTAATCGGCACCGACGAAGGCCTGCTGGCATGATCGCTCTAAATTGCCTGGCCGCCGGAACGCCCGGCGCAAACCACAATCGCAACGTCACCAGCACCCCAACGCGCCTGCGAGCGGATAACAAGGACGGTGGAGGAAGTCGTCCTGCGCATACCCGCAGGCTTTGCCGAGGCCTGGAACGCGGGCGTGCCGGCACCGGTCGAAATCATCGCCGACCGGTCGCTGCGCTACACCGGCACCTCGATCGCGCGCGTTAACGGCTACCTGAATCGCTATAACGCCCAGATCGGCCAGTTGCGCCTGCAGTTACGCGGCGTCCACCCCGACCTTTCCCGACCGGTCGACAGCCAGATCGTCGACCTCTCGACGCCGACCTCGCGCGGCGGCCAAGTGCTGGCATTTTTGCCCTACTTCATACTGATTACGGTTTTCATGGGCTCGATGCACATGGCCATCGACACCACCGCCGGCGAACGCGAGCGAAAATCGCTGGAACCGCTGCTGATCAACCCACTGCCGCGCTGGCAGATCATGGCCGGCAAGCTGATGGCGACCACGGCCTTTGCGCTGGCGACGCTGGCGCTCGGCCTGATCGCCTTTGTGTACGCCATGGGCCTGCTGCCCACGGCCGACATGGACATCCAGCTCAACCTCGATTTCGCAGTGGCGGGAAAG
This sequence comes from Lysobacteraceae bacterium, assembly GCA_020201235.1. GTDB lineage: Bacteria > Pseudomonadota > Gammaproteobacteria > Xanthomonadales > Wenzhouxiangellaceae. Next base: position 551 of record JAIVHD010000077.1, on the reverse strand, counting down.
GCCTTTCTGGTGGTGGCGCCGGCGGCGCTGCTGGCGGCCGCGCTTCTGACCATCCTGGCCTCGTTCGCCAAAAGCTTCCGCGAAGCCCAGAGCTACATGGGGATGGTCATCCTGGTGCCGATGATTCCAAGCTTCTGGCTGCTGATCGACCCGGCCAAGTCTGAATACTGGATGACCTGGGTTCCGCTGCTCAACCAGAACATCCTGATTCTCGAACTGGTGCGCGGCGAGCCGGTAAGCCCGGCCTGGTTCGGCGCCACGATCCTCAGTACCACGCTGCTGGCGCTGGTGCTGGCCTCGGTCGCCGGAAACCTCTACAACCGGCCAAGGCTGATCTTCACCTCGGGATAATCCGGCTTATTCACCAGCTCAAACTCGTCAAGCAAGGTGCCGTCAAAACCCTTCGGATGATGCAGGATGGCGGGGGCGGCATTTCAGGATCGAGCGAACCGGAAAACCGGCCACCGACCCCATTGGCCACACCCCCGCCAGAAGTTATTCTAGCTCTTCAAAGCGGGGCCCGCCACCATGCAATTTCGATGGTAGACCCC
>JAIVHD010000076.1 GCA_020201235.1 Lysobacteraceae bacterium | reverse complement strand
GATCTTCGATGTGGTGGTTGAGCTGCCTTCCTTGTTCGGCAATCTCGGACAGATAGCGTTGGCGGTTCGCCGGGATCAGCGCGTCGGCGCGTGGTTCACATGCCTCAATGTTGATCGACAGCTGCCAGCGATCTGCATCGAGTTCCAGCTTTTTTCGCAGCAAACGGCACAGATTGGCAAACATCCAGGTAATGCCCGGGTCATTGAACTGGCTGGCGATGGTCGGGTAGACGGGAACCTGTTGGTTATCCAGATCAAAGGCCAGGCGGTTGCGCTTCCATTGCTTGCGGATGTCTCGAAGCGCGTCTTCGGCACCGCGCTTTTCGTATTTATTCAAAATCACCATTTCGGCAAAATCGAGCATGTCGATTTTTTCAAGCTGGCTGGCCGCTCCATAGTCGGACGTCATGACATAGACCGGAAAGTCGACCAGGTCGACGATTTGGGTGTCGGCCTGGCCGATTCCGGCGGTTTCGACCAGCACAAGCCCAAAATCCGATTTCCTCAGGTACTCGATACACTGCTTCAGTACTGCGCTGGTGGCCTGGTGCTCACGGCGGGTGGCCATCGAACGCATAAAGACCCGCTCCGAGCGAAGGGTATTGAACCGAATCCGATCACCCAAAAGCGCGCCACCGGTTCTTCGACGGGTCGGATCGACCGCCAGCACGGCGATTTTCATACCCGGCTTCAAACCCATCTGCATACCGTCGTTCGGGTGATAGATTCGCTCGATCCCAAAGGCTTGCAGGTCCTTGATTTCCTCCGGCGTGATCGTGCCACCGCCACCGCCGAAAACCCGAATATGGCTAGCGCCACGCTCCCGCAGCATATCGACCATATAGCGGAAAAATTCGTTATGCCCACCCTGGTAGGAACTGACGGCGATTCCATCTGCGTCTTCCTGGATGGCTGCATCGACAATTTCCCGTACGGCCCGATTGTGGCCCAGATGGATCACCTCGCACCCCTCGGCCTGGATCAGCCGTCGCATGATGTTGATTGCGGCGTCGTGGCCGTCGAACAGACTGGCTGCGGTAACGAAGCGCAATGGTTGCTTGGACGATGTGGACTGTGCGGAAAAGCGTTCTGCGGTCTGATTCATGAGGCGGTTGAATCCTGAGCGTAAAAGCCCTATTCTACTGGCAAGCTGGCAGGCAAACGTTTATTACCCGATCAAATCCGATTGTTCAATCCAGAAAAACCCGGGGAACGCAAAGCTCGTGGTTGAACCGGATTTTAAGTCGATCGGTATATTTCCGTACCCGATTATTGGGCACTCCCGCACGGCATATCGGCTAATTTATGAACCGAAATGTGAAATTCGTTCAATAAACCACTGGAAATTAGAATTCCTTTCAAGCGATAATAGCGTATGGAAAATGCAAACGCCAAGGACTGCGAAAATCAAGACAGTCTCGAAAACATGCCTCTTTCGGAGATCGCTCATCATGCCGAAGAGGCCGCTCAATTCCTGAAAATGATGGCCAACCCTCATCGCCTCATGATTTTATGCCATCTTCTGGAAAAAGAAATGTCGGTTTCCGAAATCAACCAGCATGTCCTGCTTTCGCAATCGGCCCTTTCGCAGCATCTGGCCGTGCTCCGAAACCGCGGCATCGTATCGACCCGGCGCGACCAGCAGACCATCCATTACAGTTTAGCCAATCGTGGCGTCGAAGCGATCATCTCACAGCTCTACCAGCAGTTCTGCGCGCCCTCTGGTGATTCGGATTCGCTCGGCTAAATGATCGACCAGATGAAACCCATACGGGCGAGCCTTCAGGCGTGAACTTCAGGCACAAACAGGCGTCGTGAACGCAGTCGGCCTGTGCCGTCGATTGTGCCCAGCCCGAGAAATCGACCGCCGAAGTACATCCGGATCAATTCGGCCGCAGGCTTTTGCGTCGCGACCACTTTGCCGTGACCGATATCGGTCGCCGATTCGGCATCCAGCTCGATCCGGCCAAGCCCCGGCAAGGCACTGTCGGGTGGCAACAGCAAGGCCCGTGCAGCTTTTGCATCGAAATGTTCGAGTCGCTCCAGCGAAATCGAGGCATCCAGCGAGAACGGCCCGCTGGACTCCCTGCGCAGGGCGCTCAAATGCGCGCCGCATCCAATCTGCTCGCCAATATCGGCGGCCAGCGAGCGAATGTAGGTGCCCTTGCTGCACCGTACGCGCACGCTCAGACGCGGAAGTTCCACGGCCAGCAGGTCAAGCCGGTAAATTGTGACCGGACGCGCTTTGCGCTCGACTTCGATACCGGCGCGCGCAAGCTCGTGAAGTCGTTTGCCGTGGTGCTTGAGCGCCGAGTACATCGGCGGCACCTGGTCGATCGGCCCGCGGAAGTTTTGCAGCACCGCCTCGATTTCGCAACGTTTAAGGTTCGGCACGTCCTGTGTCGCAATCGGATCGCCTTCAGCGTCGCCCGAGGCGGTGGTCACACCCAGCATGATGTCGGCCTTGTAACCCTTGTCGGCGTCGAGAAGAAAGGCAGAAACCTTGGTGGCCTGCCCAAAGCAAAGCGGCAACAGGCCCGTCGCGAGTGGATCCAACGCTCCGGTATGCCCGGCCTTGCGGATGCCCAGCACGCGCTTGGCTCGGCTCAGCGCAGCATTGGATGTCAGGCCCAGGGGCTTGTCAAGCAGCAGAATTCCGGATGTCATCGATCAGGCTCCAGATAAAATTAGATTAAACCTGATGAGGCACATGACTCAGCTGAGCTGAGACAGGAAAACCATGGAACCGCAGATTTCGCAGATTCACGCAGATTAGTGACTGTTTTCGAATGACCTTGCTGCTGAGCCGACGGAGTCCGCCCATCGCGACGAAAGGATTGTGAACACGGCATGCCAATGCCCGGCCCGCCGCGCATCATCCGGATTCAGTCCTTGGTCTTGCGCGCGGCCGCTAATAACTGCTCAATTCTCTGTCCAGACTCACTGGACGTATCATGCAAAAATTTAAGCGTCGGGACAATTCGAAGCTTGACCCGCCCGGCCAATTGGTGACGGATGGACGGGATCGCCTCGACCAGCACCCGCATGACTTCGGGAGCCTTCTCAATCTCCAGAACCGAGATATAGACCCGCGCATGAGACAGGTCTCGCGCGACCTCGACGTCGGTCAGACTGATCAGGGATGGAAGCTCGGGCTCGATTTCGCGGCGTAGAATATCGGCCAGCTCACGCCTGAGAAGCCCAGAGACGCGGTCGGAACGATGAGTCATCGGCTCATTGCATCCATCAGGCTTCATACTCGATCGTACGCGCCACTTCGTAGCGTTCGAAGCACTCGATCTGATCGCCGGGCTTGACGTCGTTGTACTGTTTCACGCCGATACCGCACTCGGTTCCGGCCTGGACATCCTTGACGTCGTCCTTAAAGCGGCGAAGCGACTCGAGTTCGCCCTGGAATACAACCACGTTATCACGCAGCACGCGGATCGGATTTGAGCGCTTCACCGCGCCCTCCACAACCAGGCACCCGGCGATTGCGCCGAGTTTGGACGACCGGAATACATCCTTGACTTCTGCAAGACCGATGATCTGCTCTTTGACCTCGGTTCCCAGCAACCCCGAGATTGCCTTTTTGACGTCATCGATCGCCTCGTAAATAATGCTGTAATAATTGAGATCGATATCATTTTCCGCGATGATCTTGCGCGCCGCAGCGTCGGCCCGGACATTGAACCCGATCATGATGGCATTCGACGCCTGGGCCAGCGAAGCATCGGACTCGGTGATGCCCCCGACGCCAGACGAAATAACGTTAACCTTGACCTCGGGATTTGAAAGCTTGGCCAGCGAATCGCGCAAGGCCTCGGCTGAACCCTGGACGTCGGCCTTGATGACCAGGTTGACGCTTTCCGGCTCGCCGGCACCGGTCCCGGCACCACCCTCGCTCATTTGATCGAACAGGTTTTGCAGCTTGGTCGCCTGACGTTCGGCCAGGCGGCCTTCGCGCGATTGAGACTTGCGCTGATCGGCAGCCTCGCGCGCTTTGCGCTCGTCGGACACCACCAGCACATCGTCGCCGGCATTCGGCACACCGGACAGGCCCAGGATTTCTACCGGGATTGACGGTCCGGCCTCATCGACCGGGCCACCGGTTTCGTCGAACATTGCGCGCACGCGGCCATATTGCTCGCCAGCCAAGACCATGTCGCCCTTGCGCAGGGTGCCGTCCTGGACGAGAATGGTGGCCACCGGCCCGCGTCCCCGATCGAGCGAGGATTCGACCACGACACCGCGACAACGACGATCCGGAACCGCTTTGAGTTCCATCACTTCGGACTGAAGCAAAATCGCTTCGAGTAGCGCGTCGACCCCTTCGCCGGTGATCGCCGAGACCGGTACGAAAATTTCCTGGCCGCCCCACTCTTCAGGCACGACCTCTTCGGCTGCCAGTTCGTTCTTGACCCGGTCCGGATCCGCATCGGGCTTGTCGATCTTGTTAACGGCCACGATCAGCGGCACGCCAGCTGCACGGGCATGCTGAACGGCTTCCTTGGTTTGCGGCATGACTCCGTCGTCGGCTGCCACCACAAGAATAACGATATCGGTGGCCTGCGCCCCGCGTGCGCGCATGGCTGTAAACGCGGCATGGCCGGGGGTATCGAGAAAAGTAATCACGCCATTTTTCGTTTCGACGTGGTAAGCGCCGATATGCTGCGTGATACCGCCGCTTTCGCCGGCCGCGACCTTGGCCCGACGAATGTAATCCAGCAACGAGGTCTTGCCGTGATCGACGTGCCCCATGACGGTAACGACCGGCGGGCGCGGCACTTGATCGCCACTTTCTTCAATTTGAGCTGCCAGTTCGCTTTCGAGATCTTTCTCGCTGGCCGGCCGCGCCTCGTGACCCAGTTCCTCAGCGACCAGCATTGCGGTCTCTTGATCGAGAGGCTGATTGATCGTCACCATCGAGCCCATGTTCATCAAAGCCTTGATCAGCTCGCCGGCCTTGACGGCCATCAGCTTGGCCAGTTCGCCAACCGTGATGGACTCGGGGATTTCGATTTCACGCTTGACCGGCTGGGTTGGCATTTGAAAGTGCCTGTTTCGCCGCTTCGTCGGCAACCTTTCTGGAGCGAGCCTCGACCGCCTCGCGCGCCCGTTCCTCGGCCTCGCGCATGCGCTCTTCCTCGGCCTTGACCCGTTCGGCTTCGGCCTGCTCGACTTCACGCGCCTCGGCCGCTTCACGCTCGGCCTTTTCGGTGGCCTCCTGCTCGGCCCGCCGCTGCTCCTCGCGCGCCTGCTCGGCGCGCTCAGCCTCGGCTCGCTGTGTGCGCGCCTCTTCAAGCGCCTTGATCGCCTCATCGCGGCTGGCGTTGCCTTCCTCGGTCTCCTGAATTGCGCCCCGCTTCACATAGGTCCGGCGTTTGCGGACTTCGACGTTGACGGTGCGCGACGGTGCCGGCCCGCGACCCGGGCGGGCCCGTCCAGCGCCTCCTGAAGGAACCTTGAGCTCGCTGACAGTTTTACGCCTCAGGGTGACCTTCTTGGGTGCGTCGGAATCATCTCGGCTCTCGTTCTTGCCGTGCGAGGAGCGCAAGAACGCGAGCAGCTTTTTCTTGTCGTCATTGGTCACCGGCGCATCGGCCTCACCGATCGAAATACCGGCTTCCCTGAACTGCGCCAGTAGACGATCGGGGGTAACCCCGAGCACTTCCGCCAATTGTGAAACTGTGACCTGCGACATTAATACTCCTCGTTCAAACAATTTAAATCCAGTAGGCTCGAAGCGCCAAAATCAGCCTTCTTCGGCAAACCAGTGGGCGCGAGCTTGCATGATGAGCTCGGCGGCTTTTTCGGCATCGAGATCCTTGACCTGTTCGAGCTCGTCAACGGCGCACTCGGCGAGATCATCACGTGAGCGAATGCCCGCTTCGGCAAGCCGAAAGGCGATCGTCTCGGACATGCCCTTGAGTTCAAGCAAATCCTCGGAAGGCCGATTTTCCTCCAGTTGCTCTTCCGACGCGATCATCTGCGTCAACAGGGCATCGCGAGCCCGCTGGCGCAATTCGGCCACAATGCCCTCGTCAAACTCCTCGATAGCAACCAACTCCGACTCTGGTACGTAGGCCACCTCTTCGATGTTGGTGAAGCCTTCCTGCACCAGAATGCTGGCCATTTCCTCATCGACATCGAGCTTTTCAGCAAACATCCGTACCGTGCCCCTGGATTCCTCTTCGCTCTTGGCCTCGGCATCCTCGATCGTCATAACGTTGAGTGCCCAGCCGGTCAGCTCGGCCGCCAGGCGGACGTTCTGGCCACCCCGACCGATGGCCTGCGAAAGATTGGCCTCCTCAACCGCGACGTCCATACTGTGAGAGTCCTCGTCAACAATGATCGAGCTGACGTCTGCCGGTGCCATCGCGTTGATCACGAATTGGGCCGGATTTTCGTCCCACAGGATGATATCGACGCGCTCGCCCGCCAGCTCGTTCGAAACTGCCTGTACACGCGAGCCGCGCATGCCGACACAGGCGCCGATCGGATCGGTGCGCGAGTCCAGCGAATGCACGGCGATCTTGGCGCGCCGGCCGGGATCGCGAGCCGCGCCCTTCAGTTCAATCAGGCTCTGGCCGATTTCCGGAACTTCGATCTTAAATAGCTCGGTCAGCAGCTCCGGCAGACTGCGACTGACAAACAACTGGGGTCCGCGCTGTTCGGGCCGAACCTCGTAAAGATAGCCGCGCACGCGATCATTGACGCGCACGTTCTCGCCTGGAATCGTGTGCCGCGAAGGCACGAAAGCCTCGGCGTTTTCACCCAGGTCCAAATAGATTCCGCCACGCTCAAGCCGCTTGACAGTGCCATTGATCAATTCGCCCACGCGGTCCTCGTAGGCCTCAACGACCTGCGCCCGCTCAGCCTGCCGCACGCGTTGCACGATGACTTGCTTGGCGGCCTGGGCCGCAATGCGACCAAATTCCGGCGACTCCATCGGCTCTTCGATAAAGTCGCCGACTTCCAGCTCCGGATCGCTGTTACGCGCCTCGCTCAGACGAATCTGGCGGTCCTCCGACTCGAGCTCGGCCTCTTCCGGATCGTCCAAAATGACCTCCCAGCGTCGAAAGGCTTCGTAGTCTCCGGTCTTGCGGTCAATTGCAACGCGCGTATCAATGTCTTCGGGGTGGCGACGGCGCGCGGCCGATGCAAGCGCGGCCTCAATGGCCTCGAAAATAATATCGGGTGACAGGCCCTTTTCGTTCGAGACCGCTTCGGCGACCTGCAAGATTTCCTTGCCCTTATTCATAGTAATTTTTTCCGACTGTGATCCGATGCTGGATATTGATCCTGAATATCATTGACCGGCGATCAGCGCTTGCAGATCCGGTTTCAGATGGGCCCGGCGAATGTGTTGTTCACCAACCCGGTAAATTTGGCCGTCGATTTCAAGCGCGACCCGATCCTCCTCGACTGCGACAATGACGCCGTCGAGTTTGCGCCGATTTTCAAGCGGCGTGTACAAGTGCACAACCGCGCGCTCACCGACAAAACGTCGGAACTGGTCCAGACTGAACAGCGGCCGATCAACACCCGGAGACGACACTTCCAGGCTATAGGTGCCGGCAACCGGGTCCTCGAGCTCCAGAACCGCCGAGACTTCATGGCTGACCTCGACGCAATCGTCAACAGTGACGCCTTCCGGCGTTCGGTCAATATAGATCCGCACCAGACGATTCTTCGGATTTGGCACGTATTCAAGACCGACAAATTCATATCCAAGCGCTTCGATGGCCGGTCGCAGCAACGCGTCAAGTTCATTCTGGACCGCCATATTTGCTCTCCCGACGTTTTTCTGAGTGGGCATCAAGGCATATTGCGGCTGAAACCCGCATCGCCAATAACAAAAAAGCCCCTGTTGACCAGGGGCTTTCTTGCACCGATTACCTGGTAGCGGGGGCAGGATTCGAACCTGCGACCTTCGGGTTATGAGCCCGACGAGCTGCCAGACTGCTCCACCCCGCAATCGAGCTAGAGACTATAACCCAACTTCTCACTTTTTTCAACGAAAATTAACCCACGTGCACCATGATTCGCCACTGCCTCGGGAAATCCCTTTTGCGAACAAGATCCTGCGCAATCATCGCGCGAATTGATGCAGCGCGCGGGTTAACAATTTTTTTTTCGAGATCAGGCATTGATCCGGAACTTTCATCCGTCATTCTCGGCCAGGCGACCGCGGCCCGGGTCGGATAGAAGCTGATTGACCCGTCGAACGAAACCGGCCGGATCGGCCAGCTCGCCGCCGTCGATCAACAACGCCTGGTCCAGCAGCACCTCGGCCAGCTGACCGGCTTCGACGTCGTCTGCGGTCGCCTCGATTCGCTGCAACAACGGATGACGTGCATTAATTTCGAGGTCCGGCTTGTATTCCGGCACATCCTGCCCGGCCTGCTGAAGCATTCTACGCATCTGCATGGTCATGCCGTTGGCCTCCTCAGCAATGCAACTGGCCGATTCGGTCAACCTGCTACTGGGTCGTACGTTGCCGACCCGGTCGCCCAGCGCCTGCTTGATGCGCCCGGCCAGCTGCTTGGCCGGCTCGCCGTCGGCCTCCTCGACCAGCTGCGGGTCTGAAAACTGGCCGCTGGCAGCCGATTTCAGCGAAACGCCGTCGAATTCATGCAAATGGTTGACCAGCCAGACGTCAACCGGATCGGTTAGCAGCAAAACTTCCACGCCAGCGCGCGAGAATGCTTCAAGATGCGGGCTTGCCAGTGCCTGCTGCCGATTTTCTGCCGTCAGATACCAGATCGCGAGCGGGTCGTCGTTGCCGTCACCCGCATCACGGGTCGTGCTCTCCGGCTCGTCACCGGAGGACTTTTCATCGCCTTCGCCCGTCGCTTGACCGGCCTTGGCGCGGTCGAGATACTCGGCTAGTGCGACCGCATACGGTTCGGTCGCGTGCGTGCTTGAAAACCTCAGCAGTTGCGCAACGCGCTCGCGGTTGTCGGGATCCTCAATAATGCCTTCCTTGAGCACATTGCAAAATTCGCGCTGGAATGCAGACCAATCCTCACCGCCGCTTTTGGCCAGCTTCTCGATCATATCCAGCGCCCGCCGGACCAGCGCCGACCGAATTTTGCTCAACAGCGCGCTTTCCTGCAAAATTTCGCGCGAAACATTGAGCGGCAAATCAGCCGAGTCGACCACGCCACGTACAAAGCGCAAATATCGCGGCAGCAACTGGTCGGCCGCGTCCATGATGAACACCCGCTGTATATAAAGCTTCAAGCCGTGCCGATCATCCCGATTCCAGGCCATATCGTACGGAGCGCGCGGCGGCAGAAACAGGAGCATTGAGTAGCTCTGCGCCCCCTCTACGTGGTGATGAGCACGGCTCAGCGGCGCGTCCAGGTCACCGGTCAGACCTTGATAGAACTCTGCGTATTCCTGATCGCTGATATCGCTTTTTGAGCGTGTCCACAAGGCCTGGGTGTCGTTGACGCTCTGATCGGCCGGCAATTCCTCGTCGTTGATACCACGCACGAAAATCGGGAACGACACGTGGTTTGAATAATGCCGAATGATGCCCTTGATCCGGTCGACATCAAGCAGATCACGATGCGCCTCGCTAAGCTCCAGCTCAACACGCGTGCCAACGGCCTGGCGCTCGATCGCTTCCAGCATATACTCGCCCTCACCGTCGGAACTCCAGCGCACGGCCTCATCTGCGCCTGCTCCGGCGCGACGCGTCTCCAGCGTTACCCGGTCGGACACGATGAAGGCCGAATAGAAACCGACGCCGAACTGGCCGATCAGCTGCGCATCAGCCTTGCGGTCGCCGCTCAAAGATTCGAGGAAGCGCGCGGTTCCGGAACGCGCAATCGTTCCGATGTTTTCAATCACTTCCTGACGCGTCATGCCGACGCCATTGTCCTGAATCACAAGCTTGTGATTTTCGACATCGACCAGTACCTCGATTGCCGTAGCCTGGTCGTCTCCCGCCAGCTCGGCATCTGTCAAGGCCAGGAAACGGAGCTTGTCAAGTGCATCCGAGGCATTTGAAATCAGCTCGCGCAGGAAAATTTCGCGGTTGGAATACAGTGCGTTGATCATCAGCTTCAACAGCTGATGAACTTCGGCGTCAAAGGCGCGCGTTTCGGCGACCGGGGCTACGGATTCATTCATGATGGGTTTCACAATTGGGACCGCTTGTTGAAATGGGCGTTCCGGCCGCGCTTTTCAAGACTGCGTCCTGCCATTTGCATCTGGAGCGCAGCTTCGTAATAATGCACCCTCCGCCGACGGCGACATCACGGGCGAATCACGCCCGTCAGGTGCGCGCGACAGCGGCAGAAAATACTGGAAAAAAGTTGCTGCTCTCCGGTCAGGTCGATCGCCAGCAATCACGGATGGCCGAACTGCAGCAGCGAAACCAGCAAATCCAGGATCAGAATTACAACTTGCTCGCGCGCCAGGATGAACTTCAGCAACAAGTCGAGCGCCGCGCACGAGAATTAATGGCCCTGAGCGACGACCTCGACCAGCTCGAGAGCATCATCGGAATTACGCCGCCGACGAGCTTGCCGGTGGCCGATCGAATTTCAGTTGCCAGCCACACCGCCTTTGAAAAACGGCTGTTGCTTGGCTCGATTCCCAGCGGCTATCCGCTAGGCGAGGCCACGGTGACCAGCGAGTTCGGTATGCGCGAACATCCGGTGGTCGAAAAAACCCGCCTGCACGGCGGCATCGACCTGCGCGCCAGCATCGGCACGCAGGTCTGGAGCACCGCCGATGGCGTCGTCGAGTACGCCGGCCATAACCCCGGCAGCGGTATGGGCAAGATGATCAAAATCGTACACAACTACGGCTTTTCAACAATTTACGCTCATCTTGATCAGGTCGATGTCAAGGTTGGCCAATACATCAGCCAGGGCGAACCGATCGGCCGCACCGGCAACACCGGCCTGTCCAACGCGCCCCATCTACACTATGAGATTCGATATCTGGGCCGGCGGCTGAATCCGGAGCCCTTCATGAAATGGTCGATTGACCGATATAAAACCGTGTTCGAACAAGAGGAACGGATTCAATGGCAATCTTTGGCAAGAACCGTGCGCAACCAGGTCCGCGTAATGGATCAACCATCATCTCGGCCGGCAGCGAGCTTATCGGTGATCTCGCCCTGACCGACAGCCTGCACGTCGACGGCAGAATTGAAGGCAACATTCAATCGCAAGCGGATATTGCGATCGGCGAACAAGGTCACATTAAAGGCCACCTTAAGGCTCGACGAGTCATCATCAGCGGAACCTTAACTGGCACAATCAGCGCCGAGCGGCTGGAAATTATTGCCGGCGGCACCGTCGAGGGCGATGTGCAGACCGTCGAACTGGTCATCGAACCGGGTGGACGCTTCAACGGCTCAAGCGAAATCCTGGCACAGAAAGCCGTTGATGTGAATGACCAAGCCAGCCCGTTGCAACTTTCGGATAAAACGACACCGGATCGCAAGAGTAAGCCGCCAGCGGCTCAAGTGGCGAGCGACCAGCCCCTAGCCGATACCCGTGCGGCAATATGACTCCTCTTTTGGGTCAATTTACCGCAGAAGGGACGTGCAGCCCGTCGGGTTTAACGCTGATTGACTGCTGCGGAAAACCGGACTCGGTCCGATTTTCCGAATTCTCGTTAAGCCGACGGCTTGAAGGTCACCCCCAAGCAAAGTCTCGAGTCGGTCAGGCGCGCGGACGCGCAGCAAGCTTTTCGCGAATGCGTGCAGCCTTGCCTTCCAGGTTGCGCAGGTAAAACAGCTTGGCGCGGCGAACCCGACCACGGCGCTTGATTTCGATCGAGTCAATCAGCGGGCTGTAGGACTGGAAAACCCGCTCGACGCCGGTTCCATGCGAAATCTTTCGCACCGTAAAGGCCGAATGCAAACCCCGGTTACGACGCGCGAGGACCACCCCTTCGAAGGCCTGGAGTCGCTGGCGCTCGCCCTCGCGAACCCACAGATTGACGACAACGGTATCGCCCGGAGCAAAATCCGGGATTTCGCGCTGCATTTGTTCCGCATTGATCTGGTCGATAATCGTGCTCATGAGCGTATTCCGTAAAGTCTGGTTGCCGATCCGGTGCCAGCTTGCGGCGAATCCACCGGATATCGAATCGTTGTAAAAGCCAAGCCGGCAATTGTAACGGATTACAGGCTCGGACCGCAATACCCTACAGTTGTGAAAATGCACCTCATGCGGTTGATTGGGTAACGCTCAGAGCCGCTGCGCCGGTGCGAGTTAAGGCGCGTTTCGCAGAGAATGGCCGTTCCCTGGCCAAGAAACGCAACGCCGATCAACGACTGGCCTAAGGCCAGCGTGACCCGCGTGAGTCGCCCATAGATATTGGCTATGAATGTTTTCAACTCAAACCAACCACTGTACAAACCTCGAAAGTAAAATATAACATGATATTTAACATTGACTTAAACAACTAACCTAAATATTTTTTGAATTAAAGATCTTGTTTTCGCCGCGCGCTGAATGCAGCCTCTCCGGCCGTACCCCGCGATCGTTGCAATCCTCGTCCGTGATAAACTTTTTTTGGTTCAACGCCATCCCTACGGGCAGACTCCTGATGCAGCACACAGCGCCTCCGGGCCGAATTCAAATCAAACTTTCCGACGCGCTGCGATCGCTGGCTGACATCCTGGTTTATGCATACGGAAGCGGGGCGACCGTCGCCCAGGCTCCTGCCAATCGGTGTAAAAACCATCCACTGCGGGCCCATCGCAACCTGACCCGCGATGGCGTCGAGATCGACCTGTCCGACGACCACGTGGTCATGCTCGTCGCCCCGGTTGCCGGAGGCTAATTGCACGATGTCGCTGGACCAAAGACTTTCGCAGCTACGCAGCCGGATTCCGATGGTTTCGCCGTCCGAGGCGCAGCGTCTGCAACTGGCCGGCAACATCCTTATCGATGTTCGCGAAACCGATGAGATCGCCCAGGGTCTGCCCGAAGGTGCCTGCCCGCTCGGTCGAGGTTATCTCGAGATTCGCATCGGCGAGACTGTGCCCGACTACAATCATCCCGTATTGCTTATCTGCGCGGCCAGCACGCGCTCGCTGCTGTCGGCTGACGATTTGATCAAGCTCGGCTACCGCAACGTCTCGGTCGTCGATGGCGGCTTCAACCGCTGGAAGGATGAAGGCCTGCCGATTGCCCTTCCGGAACTTGCCGACGCCGACGCCCGCCAACGTTATGCGCGGCAAATGGTTCTGCCCGAGGTCGGCGAGGCCGGCCAGGCGAAGCTCGGAAAAGCGCGGGTGCTGCTGATCGGTGCCGGCGGACTGGGTTCGCCGGCAGCATTGTACCTGGCAGCCGCCGGTATCGGCACCGTGGGCCTGGTCGATCATGACCGGGTCGACCGCAGCAACCTTCATCGCCAGATTCTGCACCGGGACGATCGGGTCGGCTGGCCCAAGACCCGATCAGCCAGAGCAACGATCGAAGCGCTAAACCCGCGCGTCCAGGTCCGGGAGCACACACTTCGATTAGCCTCGAACAACGTCGAATCGGTGTTCTCAGGCTATGACATGGTGGTCGACGGCTCGGACAACTTCCCGACCCGTTACCTGGTCAATGATGCCTGCCTGAAACTCGGCCTGCCCTGTATCTACGGTGCTGTGCAAGGCTTCGAGGGTCAGGTGTCGGTGTTTCCCGCCGGTGGCCAGCCCTGCTATCGCTGCCTTTTTTCCGAGCCGCCGCCGGCCCGCTTCGCACCCTCTTGCAACGAGGCCGGAGTCATCGGCACGGTACCCGGCATAATCGGCCTGCTCCAGGCCATGGAGGCGATCAAGCTGGTGCTTGGTATTGGGCGTAACCTGTCAGGCCGGCTGATCCTGTTCGACGCGCGCGACACCCGGATGCGCGAACTGGAGCTGGCTGGCGACCCCGGATGCGCGTACTGCAGGGCCGGTGCTGTATTTCCCGGTTACGTTGATTATGTCCGCTTCTGCGCCGACCACGACGGTCCGGCCGTCGAGACCGGCCCGAAAGCCACCGAAGAGCTCAGCGACCGTGGCTGAGGCCGGGCCCGACACGGCCTCGATCACCGGTGCTGCGCTGGTCGAGGGTCGCGCTACTCGCATGGCCGGCGTCTAACACGGG
>JAIVHD010000298.1:2334-6847 GCA_020201235.1 Lysobacteraceae bacterium | reverse complement strand
ATCCGGGCCTGACCCACGGTGCCTACGAGCTGATTCACCACCACGGCAGCGAAGCGCAAAAGCAGCGCTTTTTGCCACCCATGATCGAAGGCCGCTGGACCGGCACCATGAACCTGACCGAGTCGCACTGCGGCACCGACCTGGGCATGATCCGGACCCGCGCCGAAAAACAGCAAGACGGGCGCTACCGCATCACCGGGACCAAGATCTGGATTTCGGCGGGTGAGCACGACATGGCCGAGAATATTATCCACCTGGTGCTCGCGCGAACGCCGGGCGCGCCTGCGGGCACCCGCGGTATCAGCCTGTTCATCGTGCCCAAGTTCCACCCCGAAGAAGACGGCAGCCCGGGCGAGCGCAACGGTGTTCGCTGCACCGGCATCGATCACAAGATGGGCATGCAGGCCTCGGCCACCTGCGAAATGCAATACGACGGCGCAATCGGCGAAATCATCGGCGAGGAAAACCGCGGCCTGAGCTATATGTTCACGATGATGAATGCGGCCCGCCTGGTCACCGGAATCCAGGGGCTCGGCATGGCCGCAGTAGCACACCAGAATGCAGCCGCCTATGCGCTCGAGCGCTTGCAGGGTCGGTCGCTGAACGGGCCGCGCGAGCCCGACCAGCCGGCCGACCCGATCATCGTCCATCCCGACGTTCGGCGCATGTTGCTGATGGGCCGCGCCTCGGTCGAGGGCGCGCGTGCGCTCGGCCTGTACACCGCCGTACAGCTCGAACTGGAACAGCGCCATGCCGATGCCGGGGTTCGTCAACGCGCCGGTCACTGGGTGGCCCTGATGACGCCGATCATCAAAGCCTGGTTTACCGATATGGGTACGGAGGTTACCAATCTTGCACTGCAGGTACACGGCGGTGCCGGCTACATCGTCGATACCGGCGTCGAGCAGTTTGTTCGCGATGTGCGCATCACCCAGATTTATGAAGGGACCAACGGTGTTCAGGCGCTTGATCTGGTTGGCCGAAAACTCACAGCCAACTCAGGCGAGACGCTGAAGTCATTCTTCACGCATGCCGAGGCGCTGATCGAAGCCTGTTCGGCAACGCCCGAGCTGAATGAGTTCACGCGGCCCTTCAGCGAGGCGCGTGATCGATTGCAGCACGTCACCGCCTGGGTCTACCAGCAGATGGCCCGCGACCCGATCGAGGCCGGTGCGGCCTCCAGCGATTATCTGCGGATGTTCGCACTGACCGCAATTGCATTCATCTGGACCCGTCAGGCGTCGATTGCCCGGGCCCGGCTGGAGGACGGCACGGGCGGTGCGGCCTTCTATCGCGCCAAGCTCCATACCGCGCGATTTTTTATGACCCGCATGCTGCCCGAAACCATCTCGCTGGATGCGCGCATCCGGGCCGGTGCCGAACCGATCATGGCTCCGCCCGACGACAGCGTCTGAAGCTGCGCCGATGCTGAAAAAGGTGGTACGTTCATCCAGCAATCGAGCGACCGCAATTCGCTTCGCCTGTGTTGGCACATCAATCGCCTTCATCGATGCAGGTTTGCTCTACCTGCTCAAAGACGCGCCAGGGTTCAATATCTACCTGGCGCGGCTGGTTTCCTACACTGCGGCCATGAGCGTCGGCTATTTTCTCAATCGCTACTTCACCTTCCATCATCTCGATCGGGTCCGGGTGCTCTGGGACGAGCTGCTTCGATTCTTCAGCGTTCATGCCGTGGGCGGGCTGATCAACTTTGCAGTCTTTGCGCTGATCGTCATGCTCGGCGAGCGCCTCGGGCTGGCCGGGGTCTGGAAGACGGTCTGGCCGTTGCTGGGGGTCTGGATCGGCGGGCTTTTCGGACTGACATTTAATTTTTTGCTGTCGCGAAAAATCGTGTTTGGCGATTGACGCGACGATTGGCGCGACGATTGGCGCGACGATTGCGTCGGCGCACTCGCCGTCTCAGCGCCAGATCGCGCGGATCGGCAAGTCGGGGCTGGCCCGCCAGGCCACCTGGGCCTGCAGCAATTCGGCGCTCGCCAGTGCGTCGGTCAACGCATGGTGTGCTCCATATCGCGGCAAGCCGTAGCGTTGGCGACTCTGGGCCAGCCGAAGCGACACCGGTTGTTTTCCGGAAACACGCGCCCAGAGCCGGCTGAAATACCCGCGCCCACCCTGGCGATGGACGCGGGCTTCCAGGTCCATGGTATCGACGACCGGAAACTCTAACCCTTCGCCGAGCCGGTCGCGCACGGCGCGCTCGAGAAACGGCCGCTCGATGCCACGATAATGCACCACCGCCACGCGTCGCCGAAGAGCCTGCAGCAGCAACGGCAAAACCTCAATCAGATCCGGTGCGTGCTCGAGATCCTGATGGGTCAGGCGGTGGATCGCGACCGAGGCCCGACTCAGACTGCGGCGCGGCTGCAATACCCAGTACCGGGCGCGGGCGCAGTGGATACGAGCGAGCGTGAACGGTACCAGGCCGATGCTGACAATGCTGTGGGTCTCGGCCCGAAGGCCGGTGGTTTCCAGGTCCAGGGCCACGAACGGGACGTCCTCCAGCGGCGTGTCGCCGGCGACCGTGCCGTGGCCGTAAAACGACTTGAGAAGAGCGTTTCCGGTCTGGCCGGCACGCTGTTCGAAGCGCGCGGGCCAATCGGGCCCGGCGGCCTGACCGCGGCGCGGCGCAAATGGCGACCGCGGCGTCACCGGGGCTGGTCCGACCCGCCGGGCGCGGACGGTCGTGTAAAGCGTCGGCTCTGCGCTGTCGCGGGTGCCTCGCCGGGACCTCGGGTACCTGCCATGCTCACGGCCGGTAGCGGAACTTCAAAAATTTCTGCGCATTGCTGAGAACCCGGAAGGCATCCTTGAGACTGCGGCGCTCGAGATTGGAAAGCGTTTCCGGGTCGATGTTGTTGTTCGGCTCGCGACCGGCTTCGATATCGTAAGCCTGGTGACGGGCCCGCACGATCGAGATGAATTCCAGCGCATCGCGCAAGTCGGCGGCCATGCCTGAGGTCAGAAACCCGGCCGCGGCGATATCCTCCAGCCGACGAAACGAATTTTGGGCGCGCGAACCACTGGCCAGTGCATGCACCCGGATGACATCGCCCAGCGGTCCCGAACCGCGCCGCTTCAGATTCAGCGAATTCTCATAGCGGCCGCCTTTTTCGAGCACGAAATCCTTGAAAAAGCCAAGCGGTGGCGTCCGGTTTAGGGCGTTGCGCGACAGGCAGCCGAGGAACCGCGGTGCCTGGCTGGCCTTCTCGGCGATCCAGGCCTTGAGTTCATCGGCAAAGCGCTGCTCGCCGGCAGCGCCATCGAGGTCGAAAAAAACCGAACTGTGCAGCAGCGCCTCGGCCTTGGGACGTTCGATCCAGTCCAAAAACGTCTTTTTCCAAATTGCAAGGGGCTGGCGCCAGCGTGGATTGGTCGCCATGATGCCGCCCGTGCAATAGCGGTAGCCGAGCTCGGCAAGCCCATCGCAAACAAAGGTTGCCAGATCGAGAAAGTATCGGTCGTGCTTTTTCGCATCAAAATCATCGTGCAGCACCAGGGCGTTGTCCTGGTCGGTATAAATAAACTGCTCGTCGCGGGCCATGGAACCGAGCGCCAGAAAGCAGTATGGAACCGGCGCAGGACCCAGTTTCTCCTCGGCCAATTCAAGCAGCCGCTGCTTGAAGCTTCGTCCCATAGCCGAGATTGCGCTGCCGATCATGTGCGAGTTGGCGTCCTCGTTGACCATGCGTACAAAGCTTGCCGAAACCGCCTGACTGAGCAGCTTGAGATCATCGACGCTGTTCTGGAGGAAGATGTTGCGAACCACAAACAGGCTGCTTTTAGTTTCATGGCCAACCACATCGGCAAGATCGATAACGCCGACCGGTTGCAGGCGATGCAGAACCGGCAGGTGATGGATGTTGCGGCGCAGCATGACTAAAAGCGCCTCGAACAGGAAATCGTCCTTTTGCACCGAGATCAGTTCGCTGGACATGATGTCGCGCACGGGTGTTTCGTGCGACAGTCCGGCCGCGACCGCGCGCCGAACCAGGTCGCTGTTGGTCACGATGCCAAGCATTGCGATCGGCGGGTCGGGGCGATCGGCGCTCCCGTTAGCAACAGCGCCGGACCCGCCGGATGTGTTCGGATCGGCGGTGATCACCAGCGATGAAACCATCTCGTCGGCCATTCTCCGTGCCGCTTCCCGAAGCGAGGTCGATTCAGAAACCATGACCGGCTCGCGCGTGACCAGCTTGCCGACCCGGGTCGTCATAAATTCGCTGGCTGATGACTGGACTGAGCTGGCCTGGCGCATGCGCGTGCGGTCTTCGACCTCGACGAAATCGGCAAACGCCTCGACCTGTTCGAACAGCAACCGAAAGCTCGCTGCGGGGATGAAATAGATCAGGCTGTCTTCCAGCGCGCGCACCGAGAACCGGGTCCGCTGGCCTGTCATCAACCCGAGCTGGCCAAAGATTTCACCCTCGCCCAGCCGATTGTACAGCTCGCCGTTGCGCCGAAAAATCTCGATCGAGCCGCTGCGCAGATAGTG
>JAIVHD010000298.1:0-2270 GCA_020201235.1 Lysobacteraceae bacterium | reverse complement strand
GACCGAGAGAACCCGCGCGCCGGCGCGGAAATAGGCAATTTCTATGGCAGATGCAAGCTCGTCGAGCTGTTCGTTGGACAAAACGCTGAATGGCGGATGAAGACGGAGATGTTCTCGAATTTCGAGGTGTTCGACTTCCATGATCAGCACCACCGGTCCGCAGATTGCACCAATTACAACTTAGCCTGGCATATTCATCATCCCTCCTGCAGCGACTCCGTCAGCCCCGCATCTGGAGCGCGTCGCCCGGTCGTGCATCCTCAGCCCGCCGTTATCCGACAGCCGGCCGAGTAGGCCTCCGGACCACTCGATCGCGCAACGGCCCAGCGACAGCACCTGACAGCGTCCTGCTACGCCAGGATGGTGAATACGCCGGACTTAGTGTAACGCGGGGCCGTTGTCGAGACGGACTTCGGCCCCGCAGTAACCATTCACAACATCGAAACAGGCTGCTAGGAGCCTCCATGATCACGTGCCGGTTCAAATCGCCTGCCCGATGCGTCCTCTGCTATGCTACGCCGTCATGATGAAGCAAGTCCTCGTTACGCTGCTGGTCGCGGCCGTCGTCCTGATCGTCGCGCGCATGAAGCGGGGCCAAGGCAAGCCGTCGCCGCATGCACCCGGAAAGGTGGCGAAAACGCGACCGGCCCGGATCTGGCCGCGCTCGCCCCAGGGAAAGATTGGGTTTGCGCTGGCGGTAATCACCATCCTGGCGGCCGCCGGCGTTTCCTACCAGCGTTGGGAGTATGCCAACCAGATCGTCACGGTTGAAGTGGTCGACACGCGCTCGGGCCACACCACGGTCTACCACGTCCGCCGCAAGGCGCTTGGCGAGCGCGAATTCAAAACCGTGGATGGACGCTTTGTATCACTGGGTGCTTCGGACCGGATGGAACGCATCGAGCGCTAGAAGCCTGTCGGATTTAACCGATCTACGCTGAGGGAAAGTCCGGTTGGAGCCAGATTTTTCGATCTTTTGAAGCCAATTGTGGGCCTATTTAAACAAAAAAGAGCGGGAAATCTGGCCTAATCCGGCTTTTCCGCAGTAGATCAGCGTTAAATCCGACAGGCTCCCAGGCCCGCCTTATTCACCACCCCCTCCTGCTGCGGCACCGCCATGCCCCACGTCCGCGTTGTTTCGCTCGGGCACGCATCCTCACCCCGCCGTTATCCAACAGCCGAGCAAATACGACTCCGGTGGGTTTGGTCGCGAACCGCCCCAGCTACGGCAGCTGGCGGCACGTCGTGACGGCGGGTTGGTGAATAAAGGCGGGTTTCGGACGAAAATGGTCACACTCGACCGGGTACAACGCCCCTTGGCACGCCGGTCCGCAATCGGCGCGGCGTCGATTGCCGGATTGAAATACATGCAATTTCAGATGGATATCGGCACTCGCTGTTTTTTTCGATGTCCACTCATTTGGCAGTTGGCATTGAAGTTGCAATCCATTTAGACGGTCTGTTCCGTCTGCTGTTTATCCGGCAATCGGCACGACCAATACCTTAAGAAATTGTTGCTGTAGACGCTTTTTGCGGTTTGCAGTTTAAGTCCGAGAATCGATCGGCCGGTCGAGCTTTGACAAGGCCGCCCGAGAATGACATGACATTCCTGTTTGAATGTCGGTTCACAAAGAAAGGGGAACTACCATGAAGCAATCCAGACAGGCGTTTGGCTTTAGCGTGATCGAGTTGATGGTTGCGGTCGCAGCCGTTGCAATCCTTCTTGCCATCGCCGTTCCTGCATACAACAACTACAGCGTGCGCGCCCGCGTCAGCGAGTGCGTGAATCTCGCACTACCGGTGCAGTTGACCGTGAACGAAAGGGTCATGCGCGACGGCCAGCCGCCGTCCAGTTCCGATGATGTCGGTCTGGACTTTGATGCGACTGGTTTCTGCCGCGACATCCGGGTCGCAGAAGGCGGCACCGTGGTGGTCGAAACCCGAGACACCGGCGCACCCGAGGATCCCGTGATTCAGTTTCGGCTGAATCTCGATACCGCGTTGGCACGCGTGAGCTGGAATTGCAAGGTCGTCAACGGTGATCCGGCGCATGTGCCGGCGAATTGTCGTGAACCCGGGATTGCTGCCGGCAATCCGGGGGGTTCGGACTCCACCGGCTCGGGCGGTTCGGGCGGTGGAGCTGGTGGCGGCGCTGGCGGCGGCGCTGGCGGTGGTGCTGGTGGCGGTGCTGGTGGCGGTGCTGGTGGCGGTGCTGGTGGCGGTGCTGGTGGCGGTGCTGGTGGCGGTGCTGGTGGCGGTGCTGGTGGCGG
>JAIVHD010000297.1 GCA_020201235.1 Lysobacteraceae bacterium | reverse complement strand
GTTGCTTGCAGCATCCATCCTGGCGCTGTCTGATCCCGAGCTTGCAGCCCGCTACGATGCCTGGCGCGAGCAACAAACGCTCGAGGTGCTTTCAAATCCCGATCCGCGCGAATCATGAGGATCGGCGTGTTGGGAGGCGGGCAATTGGCCCGTATGCTGGCCGAGGCCGGTTTGCCGTTGGGCATCGACTTCGACTTTCTCGACCCCAAGAGCGAGATCTGTGCCGCACGCTACGGTCGCCACATCCAGGCCGAATGGGATGACCCTTCGGCGCTGGAGATGCTGGCCCGATGCGATCGAATCACCTGCGATTTCGAAAATGTCCCGGCCGGCGTGCTCGATGCGCTGGCGCGACACTCGTTGGTGCGGCCGGGCGCGACGGCCCTGGCCGCAGCCCAGGACCGGCTGACCGAGAAGGAACTGTTTCGGGATCTCGGGCTTGAAACACCGGAGTTTGCGGCGGTCGATTCGCGCCCCGACCTGCACGCGGCGGTCGAGCGAATCGGCTTGCCGTCGGTCTTGAAAACCCGGCGCATGGGCTACGACGGCAAGGGCCAGATGGTTCTGCGCGACGCCGAGGATCTTGAGCTTGCGTGGCAAAAACTGGGCGGGCAGGCGCTGATTCTTGAGCGCTGGGTCGACTTCGACCATGAGTGCTCGATTACCGCAGTGCGCGCAGCCGACGGTGCCTTGCGCTGTTGGCCGCTAACCCGAACCTGGCACGACGATGGCATCCTGAGGCTTGCCTGGGCGCCTTCTCGGGTGGCCGGCCAGCTTCAGCGCAGGGCAGAGTCCCTAATCACCCGGTTGGCCGAAAAGCTCGATTATGTCGGTTGCCTGACGCTCGAGCTGTTCGTCGGCGACGCATTCGACGAGCCGGACCGTGACGGTTTGGAACGCCGGTTAATCGCCAACGAGTTTGCGCCGCGTGTGCACAACTCGGCCCACTGGACCATCGAGGCGGCACAGTGCTCGCAGTTCGAAAATCATCTTCGTGCAGTTTGCGGTTGGCCGCTGGGCGAGACCCATGCTGTGGGCCAGGCTCTGATGGTAAATTTCATCGGTGAGTTGCCGCCGATCGCGCGCTGGCTGGCGACATCCGGCCTGCATTGGCATGATTACGGCAAGTCGGCTCGGCCGGGGCGGAAAGTCGGGCACGCGACCCTGGTTGGCGACAACCCGGAGCAGCTTGTTACGCGCGTCGCAGGACTCAGGAACCAGCTCGATTCGCGCTCGAATCAGGCGCTGGATTCAATGGCAGCCGATTCGCGGGGATCGAACAGCACCAGGTGTTGAGCATCGAGAACGATGCCAATCGATTCGCCTTCAGGGTAATTGTCGTGGCTCGGAAAAAGCGCGCCAACCTGTTCCCCAGTCGCCAGTTCGAGGCGGTAGAGAATGTCGGCACCCTGGAACTGGCGCGCTACGATCCGCGCGCGCGGGCCGTTTGGGTCGGGCCGGATGTCGTCGGGGCGGATCAGCAGTTCGAGTTCGGATGCCCCGCTGATCGGCATTTCTTCGGGCAGCGAAGACTGCCCGAGGGCGTGGCTTAGCGTTCCATGCTCGGCCTGCGCGCGGATGTAGCTGCCGCGACCGGTGAACGCAGCCACATAGCGGCAAATCGGGCGATGGTAAAGCAGGTAAGGCGAATCCCACTGCAACAGGCGTCCGCCGTGCATCAGGCCGATGCGATCGGCCAGCGCAAACGCTTCTTGCTGGTCATGGGTCACCAGCAGCGTGGCCGTGCCGCGCGCCTTGAGCATGGTCCGGATATCGTCGCCCATCTGGCGTCGCAAGCCGGCATCGAGATTGGAAAACGGCTCGTCCATCAACAGCACAGCCGGTTCCGGAGCAAGCGCGCGGGCGAGTGCGACGCGTTGCTGCTGGCCACCGGACAGTTCATGCGGATAGCGTGCCTGGTAACCCTCCAGGCCGGTCATGCGCAGCAATTCGCGCACTTTGGCACGCCGCTGGGCCGGTTTTAGCCGCCGGATACCGAAAGCGACGTTGTCTTCGACGGTGAGGTGCGGAAACAGCGCATGATCCTGAAACACCATGCCGACGCCGCGGTGCTCGGGTGCGAGCCGTTTGTTCGGGGTCGACATTTTGCGGCCGTCGATTTGAATCAGGCCGCGTCGCAGCGGTTCAAATCCGGCAATCGCACGCAACGCTGTGGTTTTGCCGCAACCCGAAGCACCGAGCAGGCAGCCGATTTCACCGGCATCGAGTGCGAAAGACAAACCCTTGACGACCGTGTTTTCGCCATAGCCGAGTTCGATGTCCTCGACTTTCAGCCTCATGTCTTGATCAGTTCGATCAGTGTTTCGGCGATCTGAAGCGCCTGGTCGCGATCGATGATCAGCGGCGGCAACAATCGAACCACCCGTTCACTGGTGACGTTGACGATCAGCCCGGTCGCGAGCGCGCGGTCGCGGATATCGGCCGCCGGGTCGACCAGTTCGATGCCGATCATCAAGCCGCGACCGCGAATGCCGGCCACCCGAGGGTGGCCGTCGAGTCCCTCACGAAGGTGTTCGATCAGCAGCGCGCCGAGCCGGCCGGCTCGTTCGGGCAAGTCCAGCTCTCGCATTCGACCGAGCACTGTCAAGGCTGCGCGGCAGGCCAGCGGACTGCCGCCGAATGTGGTCCCATGGCTGCCCGGCGTCAGCGTCTCGGCAGATGGTGAGCGGGCAACGCAGGCGGCCACCGGGACGCCATTGCCCAGGGCCTTGGCCACGGTAATCATGTCCGGTGTCGATTCGGGCTCGTGCAAGTGCGCGAACCAGCGGCCGGTGCGGCAAAGCCCGGTCTGTATCTCGTCGAAAATCAGCAGCGCGCTGTGCTGGTTGCAGATTTGGCGCAACGCCGTCAAGTAGCCCGCATCGGGAATTCGCACGCCGCCTTCGCCCTGGATCGGCTCCACCAACACGGCAACAATTTGTGGATTGCGTTCGAGTGCGTCCCGAACCGCGTCTGGCTGATTGAACGGGACGCGCTCGAAACCTTCGACCAGTGGCGTAAAGCCGTGCTGAAGTTTGCCCGGAGCCGATGCGCTAATGGCCGCCAGCGTACGGCCGTGAAACGCTCCTTCTACGACAAGCACGGCGGGTTTGTCGATGCCGCGCTCGTGACCATGACGACGCGCGATTTTGATCGCGCATTCGATCGCCTCTGCACCGGTATTGGTGATAAAGGCGCGGTCCATGCCGGCAACGCTGCACAACGCTTCGGCCAATTGTTCCTGGAGCCGGATATGACCCAGGTTGGCGGTGTGGAGAAGCGTACGGGCCTGGTCGCAAATGGCGTCGGCCAGGACTGGGTCGGCATGGCCCAGGCTGCAAACACCGATGCCGCTGATTGCATCAAGATAACGCCGACCGTCTTCATCAAAAAGCCACGCGCCCTCGCCGCGCACAAACGCGACTGGCATCCGCGCGTAGGTATTCATCAGGTATCGATTCATCACGGGGGGAGATTGTAAGCCGATTTACGCCAATTGGTCATGAACCGCTCGGTGCCTGGATTGGCTTGAAAAGCGTGGTTGCGACGTGCATCAGTCCGGCCGGCTCGCGATGTCGCAGGCCGGCCGGATGCGGGTTGGCGGGCTGGCCGCTCAGCTCTTCATCTGACTTGCGGCAAAGTCCCAGTTGACCAGGTTCCAGAACGCATCAAGATACTGCGGCCGCGCGTTGCGGTAGTCGATGTAATAGGCGTGCTCCCAGACATCGCAGGTCAAAAGAGGCTTGGCGTCGCCGGTCAGCGGGGTTTCGGCGTCGTCGGTGTTGACCAATGCCAGTGAGCCGTCGGTGTTTTGCACCAGCCATGTCCAGCCCGAGGCGAAATTGCCGACTGCAGTTTCATTAAATTTTTTCTTTAATTGATCGACCGAGCCGAACTCACGCTCGATCGCCTCGGCAAGCTTGCCGGAAGGCGCACCGCCGCCATCGGGGCTCATGCAGTTCCAGTAAAAAGTATGGTTCCAGATCTGGGCTGCGTTGTTGAACAGGCCGCCGGAAGAATTCCGGATGATTTCTTCCAGCGGCTTGTCGGCGTTTTCGGTGCCTTCGACCAGGCCGTTCAGCTTATCGACATAGGTTTTATGATGCTTGCCGTAGTGATATTCCAGCGTTTCGGCCGAAATATGGGGCTCGAGAGCGTTTTTAGCGTAGGGCAGGTCGGGAAGAGTGAACGACATTTTGAATCTCCTTATCATGTCTGGGGCGATTGTTTTGAGATGATGTCAACAGGGGCGGTCGGAGTTCGAACTGGGGCTGACAGGAAACCGCCCGGACTTGCCGCGCGTTTCCCGATCAACAATCCCTCGCGATCCGTCCAGTCTTGCGATGTTCATCGACCGGACCCGACGACGACCTGGCATTATCTACAAACATGGTACCGTAGCGAAGAGATTCAAGAGATGTTGATAACGGGCATCCCGTTCGCCCGTCTGGCAGTGGCATAAACATGACATCCAACGCGAACAATGATGCAGGCTCGATTGGCGACGGCTCGGTCAGTTC
>JAIVHD010000075.1 GCA_020201235.1 Lysobacteraceae bacterium | reverse complement strand
GGCAACTGCTGCCGAGTGGCGTGCAACGATTGGCACCCTGCATCGACGAACACGACGAGCGCGTCTGGCTCGAGACCACACCGCCACATTTGCTTGATCTCGAGCGACGCCTCTGGCACCCGGTGCGGTTTGCGCCCGCCGGCCCGCGGGCGCTGGAGTGGTTGGCACGGCCGGATCTTGCACCGGAGGCCGTCGACTCGGCCCTGGCCGAACTCGAGTCTCGCGACCCGCAAGGCTGCCTGCCGCGTCCGCAGCAACTGCGTCGCTCGTTCGAGCGCGCGCGGGCGCCACGGCCAAGCCTGGTGCTGGCCGCGTTGACCAATCTGCACTGCGGCCCGGATGACGATGCCGCTGCGGCCGCGGCCGACCTGCATTTCTGTTACGGCGACACTCGGGTCGCCTGGGACCTGGTCGGGCCGAATGTTCTGCGCGAGCCAGACGAAGTGGTCGAAGTCCAGCGCGATTTCGAGCGCGAGCAGGCCTGCCTGGATGCACTCAAAGCCGGCGGACTCAAACCCTATGAAGCACCCCCACCCCATCGTGCCAGCCCGGTCCACCGGGTACTGGCCGTGCATTCCAATCGGCGCGAACGAGTCGGCAGGCCCTGGGTCGCCGACCTCGGCGGCTCGGCTTGCGCTGATCCGGCACCGGTTTGGACCGGCCTGCGCGAGCGACTGCGTTTGGCCGACCCGGAAACCGAGTGGTCAATTGATGAGCGCGCGGATTTTCCGTTTCAGGTGATCAGACCCCGGCAGTGGTTCAGCCGAGTCGCGCCACAGGGTGACGCGCGCGGCCAGGTTTCGCTCGATTTCGGATTCATGCTCGACGGCCGTGCGGTTTCACTGTTGGCGGCACTGGTGCGCCGGCTGGCGGATATTCCGGGCGAATGGTTGCAGCAGCTGGCACTCGGATTGGGCACTGCGGTCGATTCCGAACTGCTGATCCGCATCGATGACCTGAGGCTGGTCGCGCTGCCCGGGGATCGCCTGACCGAACTAATGAGCTTGATCGGAGATCATGCCGGCGATGCCTCAATCGAAGACCGCGTGGTCTTTTCACGCGCCCGGCTGAGCGATGTCGAGCAGGCTGCCCGCAGCGGGGAAATGCACGGGCCCGGCGAGCTTCGTTTGTTGGCCCGGCAACTGGCCGGCTCGAGCCCACTTGATTGTGTGGCCGCCCCAAAAGGGCTGCGCGCAGAACTGCGGCCCTACCAGGCAGATGGCCTGAACTGGCTTCAGTTTCTTGCCGTAAACGACTTTGCCGGGGTGCTGGCCGACGACATGGGCCTGGGCAAGACGGTCCAGACCCTGGCCCACATCCTGCTCGAAAAGCAGGCCGGTCGACTCGACCATCCGGTGCTGGTGGTGGCCCCGACCAGCCTGTTGTTTAACTGGCGTGCCGAGGCGCGCCGCTTCGCGCCCGACTTGAAGGTACTGGTGTTGCATGGTCCGCAGCGCCGGCGCGAGTTCCACCGCTTGTCGAGACAGGACCTGGTACTCACCTCCTACGCGCTGGTAACGCGCGATATCGAGATGCTCGAGCGGCAATGCTTTCACCTCGTGTTGCTCGACGAGGCGCAGTACATCAAGAACCCGCGCGCGCGGATCAGCCAGGCCGTTCGGCGGCTCGACGCCCACCACCGGCTGGCCCTGAGCGGCACCCCGATCGAAAACCACCTTGGCGAGCTGTGGTCGCTGTTCGATTTTCTGATGCCGGGCCTGCTTGGCGATGCAAAAGCGTTCAAACGCTATTTTCGCGAACCGATCGAGCGCGATCAGAATGCCGCTAGAGCCCACGAACTGAACCGCCGGATACGGCCCTTTTTGATGCGCAGAACCAAAACCGAAGTCGCGCCGGAACTGCCCGAAAAAATCGAGATCATGCGCATCGCCGAACTGGCGAGCGCGCAGCGTGGACTGTACGATCGTGTTCGCAGTGAGCTGTATGGCCGTGTAAGCCAGGCGGTCGAGGCGCACGGCCTGGCCCGCAGCCGGATTGTCGTTCTCGATGCACTGCTCCGGCTACGCCAAATCTGCTGCGATCCACGGCTGTTGCGCGACCTCAATCCAGAGGACTGGGCCGGCCGCTCCGCCAAGCTCGATCTGCTCATGGAAATGCTGCCGAAGCTGTTGTCAGAAGGGCGCAGGATTCTGCTGTTTTCGCAATTCACCGGCATGTTGAACCTGATCGAGCAGGAGCTGCACAAGCGCGCGCTGGAATGGGTCAAACTGACCGGCAGGACGCGCGACCGCCAGGCCCCGGTGCGGCGATTCCAGCAGCGCGAGGTCGCGCTGTTCCTGGTCAGCCTGAAGGCCGGCGGCGTGGGCCTCAACCTGACTGCGGCCGATACCGTCATTCATTACGACCCGTGGTGGAACCCGGCCACCGAGGACCAGGCGACCGACCGTGCTCACCGCATTGGACAGGACAAAACGGTCATGGTGTATCGTTTGTATGCCGAGGACACCGTCGAGCAAAAAATCCGGCTGATGCAACAAAGCAAGCGGCAACTGGTACAGGATCTGCTTGCAGGCGGCGGGGCTGCGCACCTGAACGCTGAAGATCTAGCCTTCCTGTTCGGGTCCACGCGTGACTGACGCCGCGGTGATGAATACGGCGGGCTGATAGAGAAGCTGGCCGTTGCCAGGGGATTACGGCATGATCGCCACCCAATGCCGTTTTTTATCAACAAAGTCTGCAAACGGCCGAGACCCGACAGCGGACCGTATTTTCAGGATTCAATTCAATGTTTTCCGAGCATCAGATTCAATCCCTGATCGATCATCTGCTGGCGCGGCATGAGGCCCTTGACCCGCTCGACCTGCTCTTGGCCGCCGGTCGGCTGTCGCGCACGCGGTTGGACCATTGGCAGCGGCAAGAGACATCGGCATGGCTGGAAGACAGCCTGGCTGGAGACCCGCAGCGCGCCGTTGAATTGCTTCAAAGCGCGGCCGCCATCGCCGAGCGCCTGGAGCTAGAGCCACACACCCCGGACAGCGACCGCCAGCCAAACGAGGTCGGCCAACCGAAGCGGCTTTTCAGAAACCCGGCGGCTGATCGCCTGGCCCGCACCCATTGGCGGCGCAATCCAGACACGCCGCAACTGAACCTGTTCTTCGACAATCGATTCAACATCGCGCGCGCCGACCTGGTCGCGGCGCTGGTGGCCGGCGAAGTGGCGCGCGCCGAGATCGCGCTGGCCGAAATGGCCGGCATCAGTGCCGCCAACGACCTTCAGGGTGACGCCGAGCTGCTGGTGGAAAACCTGCCGAAGTTGCACCAGCCTATTGACGATCCACAGGGCTGGCTCGATCACATCGAGCACATCGTGGTCCCGGCCGCGCGCCGCGTGATGACGGTCCAGGCCGACCGCTGGCTCGAAGCATTCTGGCAAAAGCTCGGCTGCGACCCGGCTGCGCGTCACTTCGACGCCGCCAATCCGCAGCTGCACGTCAGTGCAATCGCGGCCCGCTACGGCGACTGGACGGGCGTGATCGATGCGGTGCGCGCAGTGCCGGACCATGCCGCCCACCCGGTCCTGTTGCAGCGCCTGGCGCACGCCGCGCTGATGGCCCGCGACCGCCCGGTCGCGCTCGAAGCGCTGGCCCGGCTGTGCTGGTCTGGCCACCAACTGGCCGATCGGCTGATCCAGGAGATTGATGACCCGCAACTTGCCGATCACCGCGACCGATTCTTCGACCTCGAAGGCACGCTGGAGCTGGCCGATTTTCCGGCCTGGCTGGTGCTGGCTGGTCATGCCATGCCGAATTTCGAGCCCTGGAACAGCGACGCGCAGGACGCGCCCGCAGCGCACTGGCGCACTTATGCGGCCTCTTGGCGGCTGGCACACAATCCAGAGGATATTGCGCTACGCACCAAATTGCGACAACGCCACCCCGAGTTATTTCGGATCTGGCTAGGAGCCCGTCGGATTTAACCGATCGTTGCGAGGGAAAGCCGGTTGGAGTCAGATTTTTCGATCTTTTGAGGCCAATTGTGGGCCTATTTAACGAAAAAGAGCGGAGAATCTGGCTCAATCCGGCTTTTCCGCAGTAGATCAGCGTTAAACCCGACAGGCTCCTAAAGAGCCGGACCCGGTCCTGAATCACCCTGACTAACCGCGCATCCAGTCAACCGGGCCCACGAATGTACCCCGTCACTCATCCTGTAACGTTCAGCGAGTCGGAAAGCGCCTACGCCGGCCGGGTGCCCCAGCATCCTTATTGAAACGGTGCCGGATTGAACACGACAAAGCGCGGATCGAGTGCCGACAGGCCCGTGCGGCCGTTTTCGATGCGACGCACTACATCGCCCGTTTCGGGGTCGATCACCAGCACC
This sequence comes from Lysobacteraceae bacterium, assembly GCA_020201235.1. Taxonomy (GTDB): domain Bacteria; phylum Pseudomonadota; class Gammaproteobacteria; order Xanthomonadales; family Wenzhouxiangellaceae. The sequence continues at coordinate 2,351 of JAIVHD010000075.1, read as the reverse complement.
GCGCGGGCCGCGAGATCGCCAACATACAGATTGCCGTCGTGCCGTCGGGCGCAAAGCTTAGAGCGGCAAGCGTATCGACCACCGCCTCGCCCGCTTCGAGCATGAAGACATCGCGCACCGTCTCGACCTCGACAAGCGATGGATCACCTGCAACCGCTTCAGCGGTAGCCAGATCAAAGGCCGCGACATTACCGGAAAACAGGCCGCTGACGTACAACAGGTCGTCGGGGCCAAAGCCAATGCCGCCGAAACAATCGGTGGTCGGCGTGCCGGCCTGGCGAATCTCGCGCACGCGTTCAAGCGTGCGTCGGTCGAGTTCGAAGACCGCATCGGCGGCACCGAAATCATTGCCGTCGGCGGCGCAAACCGAGACGAACAGGTTGCCGTTCGGCCCCCAGACCATGCCTCTCAAGCCGAAAACCCCGGCCTCTGGACCCGGGATGGGCACGATCTGAACCGATTCGACCACTGCTGATGTGCGCTGGTCGAAGCGGCTGATTGTGCCGCGCAGAATACTTGCAACGTAAAGGTCGCCGTTCGGGCCACCGACCGCCATGCCGCCCGGGCCCCACGGAAGTGGCGGAAACAGCACGCCGTCAAAAAGATCAGCATCCGGGTCGCCGATTTCAGACTTGATCTGCTTGATATTGCCGCGGCCGCGGCCCGACAGATCGAACTGGACGACCGTGCCGACCGAATCGCCAAAACCCGGAAAGGCCTGGAAATTGGCCACGATCAGGTTGCCCGGTTCAAGCGCCTGCTCATCGGCAAGCGTCGGAGTTACGCTCGCGATAATGGCTATCAGTACGGCAAATCCCGCCGCTTGCTTCAGCACAAAGTTCATAAGTCTTGTCCCTTAAGATGAGTTTCCAATAGCTGCGGACGGAGGAAACAACAGCCAGCACCGCCGGACACCGATCACCAGGACAGGTTCCTGGGCCAGGCGCAACAGCCAGGGCCGTTTGAGCGTCAAAATTGGCTTTCAACAGCCCTGTACCGAAACGCCACCGGCATCAGCCGGGATGCCGCCAAAAAATACCTTCATCCCCACACGCCCGAAATGCGCCTGAATGTAGACCAGGCGATCCAAGTATATACGCAGCGATCAGGAAAATCCAGAGCGCACGGCTGCGGCAAGGCCGCTTGCCATCGGCTCGCCGCCACAACGCCCTGGGATACTGACGTGTCGTGTCGTCCAGCGTCAGCTCGGCCCCGCGATACGCCCAATCCGAGTACACCTTCGCCCCCCCGGTTACAGCACGATGGCGAACAAGGCGGGCTCAGGCCTGGGTCGGCCTGCGCGGATTTCGAACCGATCAGGAACTGAGCTGCGACGCGCATGCACTGGCCGAGAGCGGTGCTCGCGGCCGCCTCCGTTATGCGCGCACTCTAGTTACACTCGCCGGCACCCCGGACCTGCCGACGCTGACCAATCCCTGGTACGCTCGTCAATCCATCAAAAGGAGAATAGAAATGCTCAATACTCACCAAGGCACACGTGCACGGCTGATTTGTGGATATGCGCTGCTGGCGCTGCTGGTCACCCTGGGCGCTGCGCTTGCGCCGTCGATCCGTGCTGATGCCATCAAGGTCGCCGACGCAGAGCTGGCACGGGAGGCCGGCGGCACGGCGATTCCAACCGTGCGCATCAATCCGCGATATCCGCGCGAGGCGGTCGAAAACAAGACTCAAGGCTCGGTGACAGCCGAGTTCACCATTACAGAGAACGGCAGTGTCGAAGAAATCGTCGTGCTGGAATCCGAGCCGGCCGGGGTCTTTGACCAGGTCGCCACCGACGCGCTGGCCGAGTGGCGCTTCGAGCCCTGGGTCAAAAACGGCGAGGCTTTGCCGTTCCGCGCCACGCAGACGATCGAGTTCAAGATCGATTAAGTCGCGTTGACAGCAATTTATGCTGCAAGTGTTATCTTTTAGAGAACTCACCAATCGATATCGATCTTGCGCACGCGAAAACCCATTCGAGAATCTGGCCTGCTCGGGCGTCTTCGGTTAATCGTCGGCGTTGTCGGCTGCACCACGGCAGCGTTCTTCTTTGCATGGCTGCTGCTCGGGCTCGTGCCTGGCATTCCGAGCCTGGTCGAAGTGTTTGGAGTGTCGGGCGTGCGCACGCCCGCGTCGATCACGATTGCCGGTTTGCTGCTTGCCGCCATCGGCTTCTACGAAGCGTGACCCATTTGATGTCTCAATACGATCGCGAGAGCCCGCAGCGTCGTGTTCACGGGACGTGCGCGGAGATTTTTCAACCGCAGCATCATTCGCTTTATGTGACGATTGAAAAATCCATCATACTGCCCGGAAGCGCTGCGATACCGGGCAGCTCAACGGTCCCGTGC
>JAIVHD010000296.1 GCA_020201235.1 Lysobacteraceae bacterium | reverse complement strand
CCGTCGCTGAAATCCTTCCATTCCATGGATGCCGGCAGTAGTCTGCTTTCGTTTTTCAGCCAGTGCAGCAATTGATCGCCGCCAACGCGAGACGAGCGTCGTCCAAGTTCAGTGGCCTCGATCACGATTCGATAGATCTGAGGGCCGATCAACTCGCCGAAATAGGCGCTCAAACCGCGTTCGATGTCCGGGTTGATGGACTTGATCGCCTGCTGGAATTTTTGCGCCAGGCGCGCATCACCCTCGATACGCACGCCGCCGGGCCCATCCAGATCGGGCAGTGCCATGGCCAGCAGCGCGCCGGGCGTTCCGGAGATCGTGGTGTCGGCTGCTGTGCGATCGTCCCTGGCCTCGGCCAGAACCTGCATGCGGCCATCAACGGCGCTAAGCCACAGCTCGATTTCGGGCCCCTGAAATTCGAACTTCAGCCAGCGATTTTCGAGCGGTTTGAGGGCTTCATCGGCCTGTTCATCCAAGGCTGCGGCACGGTTGACGACAAATTCAATCGCCTGGGCCACGAGACCGGGCAGCGGGGTCAGGTAGCGACCCATCAGACCCGGACGCCGCGATGAATGGCGGCAATGCCGGCCGAAAGATTCTCGAAATCAACCCGCTCGAAGCCGGCCTGTTCGAGCATCGAGGCGAGCGCGGCCTGGTCCGGAAAGCGGCGAATCGATTCGGCCAGGTACTGATAGCTTTCACGATCGTTGGCGATGACCTCACCCAGACGCGGCAGAACCTGGAACGACCAGAGGTCGTAGACGCGACTGAGTGGCTGCGGTGAAACGTGTGAAAATTCCAGGATGTGCACGCGCCCGCCGGGTTTCAGCACCCGGTGCATTTCTTTCAGCGCGCGCTGCTTGTCGGTGATGTTGCGCAAGCCGAAGGCGATGGTCACATGGTCGAATTGACGGTCCCTGAACGGCAGCGCTTCGCCGTTGACCTGCAGCCATTCGAGCCCGGCGACCGAGCCACGATCGTCCATCCGCCGTCGGCCGGCTTCGAGCATTTCGCGGTTGATATCGGCGACCAGGACGCGACCCCGCGGAGTCACTTTGGCACGCGCCAGATCGGCGATGTCGCCGGTGCCGCCGGCCAAATCGAGCACGCTCTGACCCGGTCGGATGACACAGCCTGAGACGTAATAGCGTTTCCAGAACCGGTGAATGCCAACCGACATCAAATCGTTCATCAAATCGTAGCGATTGGCGACCGAACTGAAAACCTGACCGACAAGCCGGGTTTTATCTTCCGGCGCTACCTCGCGAAAGCCAAAATCCGTCACGGAAAAATCACTCGCTCGTTGCAAAAAACTCCAAGCTGTAAGGTTAACCCAGATCGGGCTCGCGAGTCGTCAACGCGCGGTATTGACCATCCTGGCGGCTGCGACACCGTCAGCCCCTGTCCGGGGCGTTTCGTTCAGTCGTGCGTGCTCACCGGGACCGGCGCGCACGCCTGCGCCGCACCCGGTCGTGCAGCACCCCGGCTGGAGCCCCCGAGCGCGTCTCGCCGAGCAGGGATAAAGAATAAGCCGGGTATACTGAGCCCGAGCCGCTGGACCGCCTGGTCGAGGGCTGGCGCGACGATCCGCCGCCGATCTGTGTGCCGGCAACCAGCGACGATTTCGTGTCGTTGAGCAAGACCGGCTCGCGCAAGCTGCCGACCCCGCCGCAGCAGAAGAACCACGGCAACTTCATCGTCTCGCTGGGTGCGATGTGCGCCTGGCTGGCGCCCAAGGCCGAGGCACTGGGCGTGGACCTTTTTCCCGGCTTCGCCGCGGCCGATCTTTCGTACGACGACGACGGCGCGGTGCAGGGCGTGATCATCGGTGACATGGGCGTCGATCGCGAAGGCAAGGAAAAGGATAACTACGTTCAGGGCATCGAGATCCGGGCCCCGATCACGGTGCTGGGCGAGGGCGCGCGCGGCCATCTGACCAAGCGTGCGATCAAGAAGTACGACCTGGCTGCGGACGCCGATCCCCAGACCTACGGCATCGGCATGAAGGAACTCTGGAAGCTGCCCGCGGGCCGCGTCAAGCCGGGTCACATCCAGCACACCATCGGCTGGCCGTTGCCCAGCGAGATCTATGGCGGCAGCTTCGTCTACCACATGGATAAAGACCGCGTGGCGGTCGGTTTCGTCTGCGCGCTGGATTACAAAGATCCGGATTTCTCGCCGTTCGAGGCATTTCAGCAGTTCAAGCACCATCCGATGATGCGCGAGTTGCTCGAGGGTGGTGAAATCCTGTCGGCCGGGGCCCGGGCGATCGTCGAGGGCGGCTATCAGTCGCTGCCCAAGGTGGAAATGCCCGGTGCGATCCTGATCGGCGATTCGGCCGGGCTGCTCAACGTGCCCAAGATCAAGGGCACCCACCAGGCCATGAAGTCGGGCATGCTGGCGGCCGAACAGATCGTCGAGAGCAAATCGAGCCAGGGTTTCGACGCTCGCCTGCGCAATTCCGACATCATGGCCGAGCTGAAAAAGGTCCGCAATATCCGACCCGGCTTTCACAAGGGTCTGTGGCGCGGCATCATTACCGCCGGCATCGAAACGGCGACCGCGGGAAAGCTTCCGCGAACGCTTTCCAATCATGCCGATTACCAGCAGTATCGCAAGCGCAACGGACACCGGTTCGACTATGAGTTCGTCGACCGCGACCTGCCGCCGCGCGACCGCCTGGCCTCGGTGTACTTCGCCTCGACCGAGCACGACGAGAACCAGCCGATCCATCTCAAGATCGTTGAGCCCGATGTCTGCTTTACCCGCTGCGAAGAAGAGTACGGCAATCCGTGCACGCGCTTCTGTCCGGCCAGCGTCTACGAAAAGGTCGAGGACGAGGGCGGCAAGCGCATCCAGGTCAACGCGGCCAACTGCGTGCACTGCAAGACCTGCGATATCGCCGACCCCTACCAGGTCATCGAATGGGTCACCCCCGAAGGCGGTTCCGGGCCGAATTACATCAACCTGTAGGTCGGGGCACCGTCCCCGACACCATGAACCCGAACATCGCGTCGGCCACGCCGGGCCGACCTACGCAAGACCGCGCACGGTGCCTGGACGCCGTAGGTCGGGGCGACGTCCCCGACGGGATTTTCGGAATTTGATTCTACGAGCTCGATCTAGCCCGCATTATTCATGAACCGACGTCGCGAGGCGACGCCAGGCCCTGTAGCCGGGGTGTTTTGCGACCGAGCGGACCGCAGGCGTACTCGACAGTACGTCGAGGATTCGGGACCGAGCGAAACGCCGCAGATGCAGGGCCGGGTGGTGCCGCAGTCGTCGGCTTCATGAATAATGCGGGCAAGGGGTTCCTTCCCCTGCGTGCGGGGGAAGGACAGGATGGGGGCAGGCCGTGCTGACCTACGATGTCACGCCGCGCAACGCATGAATCACCTTCACCGCATCGACGGTCTCGGCCACATCATGCACGCGCAGAATATTGGCGCCGCGTTCTGCGGCCAGCACCGCCCCGGCCAGCGATGCGGCAACGCGCTGATCGGCATCTTCGCGCCCGGTGATCTTCCCGAGCATGGATTTCCTCGAAAGCCCGGCCAGCAACGGTAACCCAAATTCGCGCAATCGGCCGAACCGGGCCAGCAGGTCCAGGTTGTGTTCCAGCGACTTGCCAAAGCCGAAGCCGGGGTCCAGTACCAGGTGGTGTTCGGCAATGCCGGCCTTGAGGCAGGCCGCGACCCGCTCGCGGAAAAACACCAGCAGATCCTCGACCACGTCAGAATACTGCGGGTTCTGCTGCATCGTGCGCGGCTGGCCCTGCATGTGCATGATGCATACGTGCACGCCCAGTTCGGCGGCAGCGCCAAGTGCATCCGGGTCGCGCAGTCCGTTGACGTCGTTGATCATCCCGGCACCGGCTGTGACCGCTGCGCGCATGACATCGGCCTTCATGGTGTCGATGGAGACCGGCACATCCAGCTCGGCCCGGATGGCCTTGATGACCGGTACCACGCGCCCGATCTCGGCCTCGACATCGACCGGATCGGCACCCGGGCGGGTCGATTCTCCACCGACGTCGAGGATGTCGGCGCCTCGGAGAACGAATCCGGTGTCACGTTCACGATGCCCATGACCAGAATGCGCCCGTTGGCGACAGACTGGCGGATGGTTTCGTTCAGCGCTCGATTTTGGCCTGGCAAGGGAGCTCCCGGAGCGTTCATGCGATTTTGCGGATGATACATCCGTTGGCGGAAACCCGGAGCAAGCTGACCGCAATCAGCGTCGGGGATGCGACCCCGACCTGCGGCGATTCGACCTGATCGATGCTTGCCGCAGGTCGGCGTTGCATCGCCGACGAAAACCGCAACGCCTCGCGATGAACGTGCGGCGAATAAGGCGGGTTACAATAATTCGTTTTCGTAACCAAAGAGCCAATATACGATGAAAATTCTGGTTCCAATCAAGCGCGTGGTTGACTACAACGTGCGTGTGAAGGTCAAATCCGACGGTTCGGGCGTCGAGACTGAAGGCGTGAAAATGTCGATCAACCCGTTCGACGAGATCGCGCTGGAAGAAGCGCTTCGTATCAAGGAAGCCGGCAACGCCGAGGAAGTCATCGTCTGCTCGATCGGCAACAAGGATTGCCAGCAGCAGCTTCGCACTGGCCTGGCCATGGGTGCCGATCGCGCGATTCACGTCGTCACCGATGGTTCGGTCCAGCCGTTAGCGGCCGCGCGCGTGTTGCTGAAACTGATTGAAAAAGAGGGCCCTGAAATTGTCTTTCTCGGCAAGCAGGCCATCGACGACGATAACAGCCAGACCGGCCAGATGCTGGCGGCCCTTTGGGATCGGCCCCAGGCCACGTTCGCCTCGAAGGTCGAGTTAAGCGACGGTAAGGCCACCGTCACCCGCGAGGTCGACGCCGGCTTGGAGACGCTGGAAGTGGACCTGCCGGCGGTGCTGACCTCGGATTTACGCCTGAACGAGCCGCGCTTTGTCAAACTGCCCGACATCATGAAGGCCAAGCGCAAGCCGCTCGACGAGATCGCGTTGGACGAGCTGGACGTAGAAGCCGCCGCACGGCTGGAACTGACCGCCTACGAGCCGCCGCCGAAGCGATCGGGCGGGCGCATTCTTGAATCGGCCCGGGAACTGGTCGACGAACTGAAAAACAAAGGACTCCTGTAATGGCACGCGTACTCATCATCGCTCAACACGAAGACGGCGCGCTCAACCCGGCTACGGCCAAGACGCTTTCCGGCGCGCTGGGCCTGGGCATCGACGACATCGACATCGCGGTTTTCGCCGAGAGCGCGGCCGGCGTGGCCCAGCAGGCTTCCAGGTTACAGGGCGCAAGCCGCGTGCTGGCCATCGAGCACGCTGATTTTGCTCACCTCACCGCAGCTCGCCTGGCACCGGAAATCAAGGCGCTGGCTGGCGATTACACCCATATTCTCGGGCCCTCGACCACCTTCGGCCGCGACCTGATGCCGCGCGCCGCGGCGCTGATCGGCGTCGGCCAGGTCTCGGACGTGCAGGAGGTGATCGACAGCCATACCTTCAAGCGCCCGATCTATGCCGGCAACGCCATCGTCACCGTCAAGGCGCCAGAAGGACAGACCGTGGTGGCCACAGTCCGCTCAGCCTCGTACTCGGCCGCCGTGGAAGGCGATTCGCCGTGCGAAATCGAATCGCGCGAGGCCGCAGCGACCGACCCGGGACACACCCGCTACATCAATCTCGAAACCGGCGGCGGTGACGGTCCGGATCTTCAGACTGCTGATCGAGTTGTTTCCGGAGGACGCGCGATGGGTTCGGCCGAGGGCTTTGACGTGATTTACAGCTTTGCCAAAAAGCTCGGCGCCGCAGTTGGCGCATCGCGCGCTGCGGTTGATGCCGGTTACGTGCCCAACGAGCTTCAGGTGGGCCAGACCGGCAAGATCATCGCGCCGGAACTGTATTTCGCGATCGGGATTTCGGGCGCCATCCAGCACCTGACCGGGATCAAGGATGCCGGAACCATCGTTGCAATCAATAAGGATGCCGAGGCACCCATTTTTGAAATTGCCGATTTTGGTCTGGTCGGCGATCTGTTTGAAATCGTGCCCGAACTCGAAAAGCTCATCTGACTGCCCGCTCGACTCGCCGGCCCGGCCGTGGCCGGCAGGGCCCGCTGCCATGCCTGATTTTCCGGAATGGTACAGAATAAGCGGCAGGCTCCTGGTTGACTTCCGGGGCCTGCCGCAAGCAGAATAGGCTGAAAGTCAGGACCGTTTTTGTTCTGTCATACTCGATTTTTCCGATGACCCGAACGACCGGGAAAGATGCGGGGTTCGGGAGCTGCTTGCGGGCCAAGAACCGACGAGTTTGAATGTCGCCTGAACGAAATGGGTGATTTTTTCGGTCCGGTTTAGCAAGGCAGGTTGTCGGCACGGTGAGGGAAGAGTATGGTCAAGAAGTCATGGGGGAGCACCAAAGTCGCCGCAAACCGCGATGAACCGCGCGGCACAAAAGACCGACAGTCGCTGCAGTTGAGCGCTTCGCTTCGGGTTTCACTGAGTCTTTTCGTGCTGATGGTGGTGCTGGGCGCGGTTCACTCGCTGTGGACGATCCACGCGATGCAGCAAAACCAGAGCGCGCTGAACGTGGCCGCGCGCATGGATCACCACTTCCAGCGCATGGTTGAGCGCGGCCAACACTATACGCAGGTCGCGCCACGCAATTACCCGGATTTTTTCCGGGATGTCAATCTCTACTATGCCAACCTGCTCGACGACATTGAGACGATGGAATCGATGGTGACCGACTTCGCGCAGCTGGGCCGCAATTTTGATCTGCGGCTGTGGCGTGAATTTCGCACAGGTCTGGAGATCCAGATCGGCGATGAGCCTGAGCGGCCCCGGCTTGAATGGGCCGCTCAGTACATGAGCAGTGAATCGGTGCCGCTGCTGGCCGCAACCGACGCCGCTCACGCCGGGCTGATTGACGCCGCGATTGACTCGCGCGAGCGACTGACGTTTTCAAGCATTGGACTGGCCTTGGCAACGCTGCTGCTGGCGATGCTCACGACCTGGCTGTTCCGCGAGCGAGTGCTCAAGCGCATTAGCGAGACCAGCCGGGCCGTGCGGCGCATGAGTGACGGCCAATTCGACCGGCGTCGCCGGCGCACAGCCGATGACGAGCTGGGGCAACTCGAATCTGCGGTCGGCCACCTTGCTCGCCGGACCGAGGACATGGTCGACCTGCTCGATCGCCTCAACGGTGCCAATACCCTGCAAGAAGCGATCGACCGCGTGCCCTCGCGTGTGCGGCGTCAGTTTGCAGTTGAGTGGCTTGGGCTGATCGAAGTGCATGATGGAAAGATGCGCCTCAGGGCCTGCTACCCCGGCAACCAAAGCATGCCCGTGGTGGCATCGGGTGACGGTTGGCCACTGAGCCCCAGCCTGCTGGCGCAGGCCCGCAACAATGGCAAGGCGGAGTTTGCTGAATTGCGCGATCGCGAGGGCGAACTGCCACTCCAGGATCCACTTCTACTGCAGTTGCAGCGTGCCGGTATGGTCAGCGCGGTCCTGCTTCCGGTTCGCGACAACAACAAGATCGAGGCCGGGCTGCTGTTGGCCAGTCGCAATTCGGCTGCTTTTTGCGGCTGGCGGGGCCGCTGGCTGAGCAACGCCGGACATCTGATCGCCCAGGCTTTTTATCGCGGCATGCACGTCGAGCAACTGGGCATTTCCATGGTGCGCGGCCTGGCCGAGCTGGCTGAGAAACGCGATCCAACCACCGGCCAGCACCTCGATCGAATGCAGCGCTATGCCGGTATCATCGCCCGCGAACTGGTTGAGCGCGGCGTGGTCGATTCGCGCAAATCGCCGCGTTTCGCAGAGCAGATCGAAACCTTTGCGCCGCTGCACGACATCGGCAAGGTCGGTATTTCCGATTCGATTCTGCTCAAGCCGGGCGGCTTGACACCCCATGAAATCAAGGAGATGCGGCGTCATCCGGCGATTGGTGCCGAGGTGCTCAAGGCCGCCGGGGAACAGCTCGGGGCCGAAGGCGAAAAGCTGCTGGCCCATGCCATGGAGATCGCGCTTTATCATCATGAGAAATACGACGGCAGTGGCTACCCCCACGGTCTGGCTGGCGATGCGATCCCGATGTCGGCAAGAATTGTCGCCGTGGCCGACGTATTCGATGCGTTGACCTCCGAACGGCCTTATAAAAAGGCCTGGAGCGAAAAAGAGGCGCTGGATTATCTTGAGGGCGAGCGCGGCGGGCATTTCGATCCAAAAGTGCTTGATGCCTTTCGGGCCAGAATTCGTGAGGTGCGCCGAATTTGCGTTCGTTTCCAGGACGAACACGAACAGGAGATTGCCTGATCCAGAATGGGTCATGCAGACCGTCTGTTGCACCCGGAGGCTGGCGGCACAATGGCCTGCGACCGGCCTGGACGGGGATTACCGGCGCTTGCTATCCGAATCGTGAGGCCGAGCTCGCAAATTGCGGGTTTAGAATCGAGCGCGGCGGAGCCAAGGCGCAGGGCCTGTTCCGGCTGTTTCTCGTGGGCCGACTCAACTGCGAATGATGCGGCGGCGAATTTCGCCGGAAATCATATCGATTGCAAGCACCACATTGAGAAGAACGCCTCCGACCCCGCCGGCACCGACCACGCCGAGCACTGCCGAGGCACGGATGTTGAGCTCGAAGCGAAACAGCCAGTGGGCGATGATTTCGGGCAGCACTTGCGGTAGCACGGCCCAACGCAAGGCCAGGATGCGCGATCCCCCGGCTGCCTCAACCGCCTCGACCGTGCCAAAATCAAGCGAGTCGACGACTTCGGCACCGAGTTTGGTCAGCATCCCGACCGATGAGATGCCGATCGCCAGCGCGCCGGCAAACGGCCCCAGGCCGACAATCGGTACAAAGTAAATGGCCAGCAGAATTTCGGGAAATGCGCGTGCTGTGGCTGAAATCAGCTTGACCACCCGCGCAACGCGTGGAAACAGCGTGCGTGCCCCAAACAACGCCAGCGGCAACGATAGCAGGGCCGCGATGATCGTACCAATCCAGGCAATCTGGATCGACTCCACGATGGCTGGCAGCACACGATCCCAGCCGTAAGCCATGTCGACTGGCCAGAAAAACGAAAGGACGCGGGCAACACCGGCCGGCACTTCGGCCATCTGGCCCGGGGTGAAGCCGATCGCGAACATCGAGACGATGAACATCAGCGCGATCACAAAGGTCACGATGGTCGCAAATCCGATCGGCGGACCGGGCTGCCTGAGCAGGTCGGAGTGCGAGCTCATGTCAGGCGTTTCCGGATTGATTCGGAAACTTCCTCGATCATCAGAACGGCGACCAACACCGCCAGGATAATCATGGTGACGCGCTCGTATTCGAAGTTGGCACGCTGGGTTTCGAGAATCATGCCGATGCCGCCGGCTCCGACCAGGCCGAGCACGACCGAGGCGCGGATATTGAGCTCGAAGGCGTACAGCGCGTAACTGACATAGTGCTGCAGCGCCTGCGGCAGTGCGCCGAACTGGATCATTTGCAGCCAACTGCCGCCGACTGCGCGTATCGCTTCGGGTAAGCCCATGTCGATGGACTCAAGTGACTCCGAATACAGCTTGGAAATGACCGCGACCGTAAACACCGTCAGCGCCAGCGCGCCGGCCACCGGTCCAAAGCCGACTGCGGTGGCGAACAGCATGGCCCAGAACAGGTCGGGCAGCGTGCGCAGGATGTTCATGAAATTACGATCTGCAAACCATGTCAGCCGATTCGGGGTCAGGTTGCGGGCCGCCAGCACAGCCACCGGAATGGCGAAAATGCCGCCGACGACCGTGCCGACCACGGCAATGAATACCGTTTCGAGCATCGGGTCGACCAGGCGCGCAAGAAATGCCAGGTCTGGTGGCCAACTTTCGCGCAGAAGCCGACTGCCGTCGGTCAGATTGCAGACCAGCTCGGTCAGCGAGAACCCGATGCCCCGGGCCGACCAGAGGCTCATCGAAAGCAAAAACACAATCACGCCCAGCCAGAACAGCAGGTTCTTGCGGGGTCGCGGGGCAAGTCGCACGGCACTCACCTGCGGTAGCCCGCCGGGCCGTCGGGTCGGGGCTCGAGCCCGCAGCTTCGCTGAAGGTTCATGCGCTGTCCTCCAGCAGGTCGCTTTCGGTGAAGTCACGTCCGTAAATGTTGCGGAAATCCTCGTCGGTGACGGTCTTGGCCGAGCCGTCGAAAACCAATTCGCCAAAGCGCAGACCAATCAGGCGATCGCCGTATTCGCGCGCCAGGTCGAGAAAATGCAGGTTGACAAGCGTGGTGATGCCAAGCTCGCGGTTGATGCGCACCAGGTCTTTCATGATCTGGTGGGTGGTGACCGGATCGAGTGAGGCGACCGGTTCATCCGCCAGGATGATCGATGGTTGCTGGGCCAGCGCCCGCGCAATGCCGACGCGTTGCTGCTGGCCGCCCGAGAGTTGGCTGGCCTTCACCCAGGCCTTGTCGGTGATGCCGACGCGCATGAGCGCATCGATCGCGATCTCACGGTCGGGCAGCGGCCACAGGTTCAACATGGCCCGCCAGCCCGGCACGTGCGCCAGCCGGCCGATGAGCACGTTTGACATCACACTCAATCGCTTGACCAGACGAAAATCCTGAAAGATCATGCCGATTCGCTTGCGCATGCGGCGCAGGTCGCGGCTGGAGTGCGTGGCGACGGTTTCACCATCGATTGCGACGGTACCCTCGGTCAATGCGTTGAGCCCGTTGACCGCGCGCAGCAGGGTCGATTTGCCGGCCCCCGAGGATCCGACAATGACGACAAACTCGCCCGGCTCGATCTGCAGGTCGAGATTTTTCATCCCGATCGCGCCGTTGGGATAGGTGATGCTGGCGTTGCGAAATTGGATTGCCCCGGCCGGGCTTGGGGTTTGCTGGGTCATAAAGAATCCGGGTTCAAGGATGTTTCGCCGTTACCGGCGCAGGATTTCATAGGCCTTTCGAACCGGGTCGTATATGTCCGGCGCAAACGGCACGAAACCGTCGATTTCGTAAAGTACCCACAAGACCTTCTGATCGTCGGGCAAATGTGCCTGCGACTCGGCC
>JAIVHD010000074.1:10943-12806 GCA_020201235.1 Lysobacteraceae bacterium | reverse complement strand
GCCCGATCGAGTTCGAATTTCATCATGCGGCCTCCGTCAACGCATCGCGTACGGCATCGAAGTCGGAGAATTCGAATGTTTTACCGCCAATGGTCTGGGTCCGCTCATGGCCCTTTCCGGCAACCAGCACGCAATCGCCGGGGCGAGCCTGGGCAATCGCGTCGGCAATCGCCTGGCGTCGGTCGGGAATCACGCGGGCCCGGTCGGGACGGGCCATGCCAGCCTGGATCTCGCGCAGGATTTTCAGGCTGTGTTCGCCTCTCGGGTTGTCGTCGGTCACGATCACGGCGTCAGCCATCGACTCGGCGATCCGCCCCATTCGCGGGCGCTTGGCGCGGTCGCGATCGCCTCCGCAGCCGAAAACGCAGATCAAGCGCTCCGGCGTCAATTCGCGCAACGCCGCAAGCGCGTTATGCAGCGCCTCGGGCGAATGCGCGTAGTCGATCACCACGCATTGGCCTGCCGGACCGTCAATTCGGCTCATCCGACCCGGCACCGGGCTCAGGCGTTCGATCATCTCGATGACTTCGGGCTCGCGGTGGCCGCGCGCGACCAGCTCGGCCGCCACCACCAGCACGTTGTAGGCGTTGATTCGACCCAACAAGCGGCTGCGGCAACGCATACTCATGCCCGAAACCTGAACGTCAACCACCAGTTCGTCCAGGCCGGCGCGCTGGATATGCCCCAGTACGTCGGGCTTCATCGATCGGTGCAGACCATAGCGCAGCAATTCACTATTTGCACTGTGCTGACCGGCCAGTCTCAGGCCGAAGGGATCGTCGACACCGATCAGTTTGCGCCGGCTGGGATAGTCGCGGAACAGGCGCGCCTTGGCTTCAAAATAATCCTCGATCGATGCGTGATAATCGAGATGGTCGTGACCGAGGTTGGTGAAGATTGCCGTCGTGAACGCAAGGCCGGACAGCCGTTGCTGCACCAGCGCGTGCGACGATGCCTCGATTGTGACGCTGGTGATGCCGGCATCCCTGAAGGCGGCCAAGTTACGGTAAAGCGAGGCCAAATCCGGGGTGGTATGGGTGGCCGGAGCCAGCTCGCCCGGCCGGCCGATACCGATCGTCCCGATCATTGCGCCACCAAGCGCCTGAGCCAACAACCAGGCGACGGAAGTCTTGCCATTGGTCCCGGTCACCGCGAGCACATCCAGGCTTGCGACCGGGTCGTCCCAGAACCGGCGCAGCAAGGTCACCAGGTTGCGGTCGAAATCGGGCATTGCGAGACACTGTCCGGCGATGCCCGGATCAGGCTGTCGGCGACCATCATGCACGATGACGCTGGCACCGCGCCGCAGCGCTTCGGCTGCGAAATCCAGGCCGTGTCCGTTCGTACCGGCGCGTGCAATAAAGGCCTGTCCCGGCTCGATCCGGCGGCTGTCCATACAAAACCCGGTAATCGAGACATCCGCCGCCGGCGAGCGCGACTGGCCAAATTCGAGCAGTTCGCGTAAACGCTTCACTGCGGCTCTCCGGCTGACGCGGCGCTAAGGGCAATCAATTGCTCGATATCATCGGGTGGGATATTCATCAGGCGCAACGCGTGCGCCATGACCCGGCCGAACAGCGGGCCGGCAACCAGTCCACCGTAATACGCCTCGCCGCGCGGATCCTGGATGACGACCACCAGGGCGATGCGCGGATCCGATGCCGGTGCAAAGCCCGCGATACTCGAGACGTAGCGATCGCTGTAGCCGCTGACCCCGACCTTGCGTGTGGTTCCGGTCTTGGCCGCGACCCGGTAGCCGTCAATCGCCGCTCGACTGGCCGTACCTTCGGGTCCGGTCACGGTTTCCAGCATCTGTTGCAATTGGCGCGCGATGACCGGGTCCATCACGCTTTGCGGCGGGTT
>JAIVHD010000074.1:0-10904 GCA_020201235.1 Lysobacteraceae bacterium | reverse complement strand
GCCGTCACCGACAAGCCATAACCATAGGCAAGCGTCGCCTGTTCGAGCTTGCGCCAACGCTGGTGGTCGCGCAGCACGCCGGCCGATTCGCCCGGAAAGCCAATCCCGGTCACGCGGCCAAAGCCCAGTCGCGAGTACATACTCCACATTTGCTGCGACTCCATCGCCATGGCCAGTTGTACGACCCCGACATTGGAGGACTTGGTCAGCAAGCCGGTGACGCTGAGTTCTCCGTAATTGCGGAAGTCCTCTATACGATGACCGGAGATGCGCGTGAAGCCGGGCGATGTGTCAATCATCATGTCCGGGCTTGCCAGGCCGGCCTCGATCGCCGCCGCGATGACAAACGGCTTGACCACGGAACCGGGCTCGAGCACATCGGTGAGCGCTCGATTACGCATGCCGTCGGCGTTGAGCTTCTCGCGAAAATTGGGGTTGAGGGACGGCATGCTGGTCATCGCCAGGATGTCGCCATTGCGCACGTCCATCGCCACAATGGATCCCGAACGGGCCTGATGCTCGGCAATCGTCGATGCCAGTTCGCGGTATGCCAGGTACTGCAGGCGGCGATCCAGCGTCAGCCTGAGTTCGCGTCCGGGCTGCGCCTCGCGAACCAGCTCGATGTCCTCGACGACCCGCCCAAGCCGGTCCTGGATAACGTTCTTGAGGCCCGTCTGTCCGGTCAACCAGCTATCGTAGGCCAGCTCCAGGCCTTCCTGCCCGACTTCATCGACATTGGTCATGCCGATGACCTGGGCGCTGACTCCGCCGGTCGGATAAAAGCGTCGATATTCGCGCTGCAGGAAAACACCGGGGATCTCGAGTTGCCGAACGCGTTCGGCGAGGTCGGGCCCGATCCGGCGCACAATCCAGGTGAACTGACGATTGACCCGCTGGGTCAGTCGGCGCTGAATCGCCTCGGCATCCTCGTTGAGCACACTGGCCAGCAGCGGAATACGGTCGGCCGCCTGCAACAACTCGCCCGGATGCGCCCAGACCGAATCGACCGGCGTCGACACGGCCAGAGGCTCACCGTTGCGATCGACGATCGGACCACGCATGGTCGGAATTTCGACCTGTCGCAAAAACCGGGCCTTGCCTTCGCTTTGCAAAAACTCCGTATCCATGACTTGCAGCTTGATTGCTCGCGCAACCAGGCCAAGTGCGCAAATCGCCATGATTACGACCAGTACGATCACGCGCAAGCTGCTAATCGAGATTTCGGATCGTCGCTCAGTCATCGCGGGTCACCAGCACGCCGATACGCTGCGGCGACTTCATATTCAGATTTTCCCTGGCCTGGCGCTCAATGCGACCGGTTTCTCCCAGCCACGCCAACTCGAGCTGCAGCCGGGACCATTCAACCTGGTATGCATCCTTTTGTTTATTTAAGGTCTCCAGCGCAATAAAATGCTGGCGCCCCTGGTGCTTCAGCGCGACCACCGTGATGGCGCTCGCAACGACCACAAGCAGCAACGCCAGCAGCACAATCCAGCGGCTCATGGCTGCCCCCCGGAAGGCGAAGTCCCGATGCGTTCGGCCACTCGCATGCGCGCCGACCGGGCGCGCGGATTGCGGCCGGCCTCTTCGTCGGTCGGTCGGATCAGGCTGCCGACTGGCCTGAGCGTCGCAATAAAACCCGGCGCGCTCGGCATCCTGCGATTGGCCGGCGGCGGTTTCGAGGCCGCGCGGATCGCCTGCTTGACGATGCGATCCTCCAGCGAATGAAAACTGATCACGACCAGGCGACCGCCCGGAGCGAGCACACCGATGGCCGCTTCCAGCGCCGCATGCAGCATTTCGAGTTCAGCATTGACGGCAATCCGGATGGCCTGGAAGGTCCGAGTAGCCGGATGAATTCGATCAGGACGCACGGCACCGGCCGGCATCGCGCGTTGAACAATCTCGGCCAGCTGTCGGGTTTTCAGGATTGGCTGCTCGCTTCGGGCCTCAACAACGGCCAAAGCAATGCGTCGGGCGTAGCGCTCTTCGCCATACTGCTTCAGAACCCGGACAAGTTCATCGGATTCCACTCGCGCCAGCCACCCCGAGGCGGGCTCACCGACGCTCGGGTCCATGCGCATGTCCAACGGCCCGTCTTGGCGAAAACTGAAGCCGCGCTCGGCATTGTCCAGTTGTGGCGAGGAAACACCCAGATCCAGCAGAATGTCGTTGACCTGTCCGCCGGGTGCGTATTGGCGAACGCACGCGCCAATCTCGGAGAAGTTGCAATGAACCGGCTTCAGGCGCGAGTCACCGGAAAACCGGGTTTCTGCAAATACGATGGCATCGGGGTCGCAATCCAGCGCGATCAGCAAACCGTCCGGACCGAGGCGCTTAAGGATCAGCGCGGCGTGCCCGCCGCGACCAAAAGTCGCGTCCAGATAACTGCCATTCAAATGCACGTCCAGGGCGTCCACCGCCGCCTCCTGCATGACCGGAACATGAGTCATGGCTTAAAGAACGAGCTGAGTCATTTCAGCCGATGCCTGCTCCTGCATGGATTGTTCCTCTTCGACGCGCCGCTGGGCCAGGACGTCTTCATTCCAGATCTCGAAGCGCGCGCCCATTCCCATCAGCACCACTCGCTTCTCAAGCCCGGCGACCTGGCGCAGCGTCTGGGGCAACAGCAAACGAGAGCTGCCGTCCGGCTCGAGCTGTGTGGCCGAACCCACCATTCGCCGCTGTAAGCTTCGGTGACTGGGGTTAAACGTGGACAATGCCATCACCTCATCGCGAACTCGCTGCCACTCTGGCTCCGGATACATCCAGAGGCAACCGGCGTCGAATGCCGAATACGTCAGTACAACACGATTGCCACATGCCTCCTCAATGCCTTGGCGGTAGCGCGTGGGTAACGCCAGTCGGCCTTTGACATCCAGATTGAGTGCAGTCTCGCCAAAGAACATGATTGATTCGCTATTTCCACTTTTTGCCACAATTTCCCACCTAGCATCACAATAGTCTTTCCCCGCGCGACTGTCAAGCGGAAATCAATGTGTTTTCAACATCATCGCGCGACCTAGGAGCCTGTCGGACTTAACGCTGATCTGCTGCGGAAAAGCCGGATTGGGCCAGATTTCCCGCTCTTTTTCGTTTAATAGGCCCACTATTCGCCTCAAAAGATCGAAAAATCTGACTCCAACCGGACTTTCCCTCGCGACGATCGGTTAAGTCCGACAGGCTCCTAGCAGCCCGATTGCCAATTGACCCGGCGTATTCACCCCCCGGAAATCCGACCGGCCAAGCGCCATGGCAATACCGTGCGGCACAACCGCCAGCCGCCGCACTTCGAACACAACAATCAGCGCCTGGAAAGCGAGTGTACGGGTTAAACCGTACCGAGGGTTCGAATCCCTCCCTCTCCGCCAATTCCCAGACTAAAAAACTCAAAACCCGTAGCGAAGCGCAGGGCAAGCGCCGCAAGGCGCGCAGTCAATCCCTCCCTCTCGCGGGCCGCCAGGACCGCCCGCCGACAGGCGGTGCCGACTCCAACAACAGGGTACAATTCCGGTTGATCGACACTCCGGAGAGGTGGCAGAGCGGTCGAATGCGGCGGTCTTGAAAACCGTTGAAGGTTTGTAGCCTTCCGGGGGTTCGAATCCCTCCCTCTCCGCCAAATTAAAAAAAACCCGCAGTCGCGGGTTTTTTCATTTTGAGGTGATTCGGCAAACAACATCCCGGCCGATCAGCCTGTCGTGCTAACAAATTTCCGACCCATCATTCGCGTGCCGTACTCGGATGCGCTCCCAGCGCCTCGCCTTCTGTCGTCACACCCAGCCCCAGAACCGTCCGGTTTGCGTAGCAGAAATAGGCAGTGACCTGATTGATTTCAAGAATCTCGGCGTCGCTCCAACCGGACGTTCTCAACAACTTGATTTCGCGCTCGGAAATTTCAGCCGGTGCCAGCGCCAATTGTTCGGCATAGGCCAGTGCGGCGCATTGGCAACGGTCGAAGATTTCCTCGCGCGGACCACTCTCGAGCGCGCGGCTCCACGCCTCGGCGCAATCGGCATTCGACAGCGCCCGCTTCATCCCGGCCGTATGGTGGCCGACGCAGTAGTCGCAGCCGTTGACGCGACTAACCAGTACGCCAATGGCCTCGGCAAATGCCGGGTCCAGCGCATTATGAGGGTGATGCAGCACGGCACGGTAAAGTGCCATGTGGCCTTCCAGCGTGTGCGGCCGCAAGCTGTGGGCGAGCAGAATCTGGTCCACTTGACCGCCGCCGGCGGATTTCGCGTAGATTTTTGCAAGCCGGCCATCGGCTTCGGACGGTTCAATGATGTTGATCCAGGTCATGGACGGTTCGACTCGATTCGGCTGGCGTACAGGTTAAACGATTCGAACATTAAATCGCGATACGGACGCACGCCCACCGTATTCGCCCCCCGATCGTCGCGAGGCCGTTCCAGGCCCCGTGGATATGGCGTCTTTCGCAACGGCGGGCAGCGCAAGCGCACCCACCGGCACGGCGAAGGATGCGCGACCGAGAAAAACGCGATCGGCACGGGGCCTGGGGCCGCCGCAGTCGATCGGGAGGTGAATAATCCAGGCTCAGGAGAACATCAGGCCGGCTTTTCGAACACGAAGATGCCCCAGGCCAGATAACCCTTGTGACCGCCATCAACCCAGTGTCGCAGGCCGGCTTGCATGCGCTTGATGTAATCCTCGCCCACACCTCGATCGCGCAGTTCGCCGGCGTTTTCGATCAGCGCCTGACGTACCCGCGTGTAGTGGCGCGGCAATTGAGGTGAGTGGTCATCAAACTCGACTTCCTTCATGCCCAGCTGACCGAGGGTTTCCCGATAAAAGGCGGGCGATCCCAGCGAATCGAGGTGAATGCGGTCGTAGATGGGCTGAAGCGCGTCGGTCGGTGCATTATCGGCCTGCATCGGGTCGGTGAACACCAAGCGTCCGCCGGGCTTGAGCACCCGGACCGCTTCGGCACAGACCCTCGCGCGGTCTCCGGAATGCAAAAAGGCATCCTGCGACCAGACCAGATCGAATGTCGCTTCATCAAAGTCCAGCGCGGTGAAGTCGCCGTCGACCACTTCAATGCTCGATTCGAGATTGGCCTCGCGGTTCATCCGACGATTGCGCTCATTCTCGACTTCACTGAGATTGAGCGCGACGCAGCGACCGCCGAAGTGCTCGGCAAGATAGCGCATCGAACCACCATAACCTGCACCGAGGTCAAGCACCCGGGTGCCCGGCCCGATCGCGCCGGCCAGCTCGGCCATGCGATGGACCGTTCGACGGCTGGCGTTCGCGATAGGCTCGTCGTCGGACTGATACAAGCCGATATGAATGTCCTCGCCGCCCCAGATGTGGAAATAGAAGTTGTCCGCATCGGTGCTGTTGTAATACGCGCGCGCCGTTTCGACAACTTCCGAATATTGCTGGCTGCTCATGCCTTGTCCGCCTCCGCGGTGGTCAGGGAATCATCTTCCTCAATGTTTTCGGCACCGAAATACTTCTTCTCGGCGACGTGTACATAAAAGTCCGGCGTGCCGGTGCTGTCTTCGTCTTCGAAGTCGGCATAGGTTGCAATCTTTTGAAACCCGACCTCCTGCATCAAGCCGCGCACATAGTCGCGTCGAATTGGGCACATGTTTAAGTAATACACGGAGTCATCCGGAAAGGTGTAGCGAAATCTGGCCAGCCCTTCGTCGACGTACTCCGGCTCGGCACTGACCTGATGGCCGCAATAATAGAATTTGTGCTGAGTAGAAAAGCCTTCGTCCAGAATCGCATCGTAATTTCGCTGATCGAGGATCAGACAGCCATCGTGCTTGAGGACGGCGTAGAATTCGGCAAGCGCTTTACGACGATCGCGTTCGTCGAACAGGTGGTTGAACGAATTGCCAAGGCAGATTACGGCGTCATATGCGGCATGCACATCTCGGTTCAGCCAGCGCCAGTCAGCCTGGATCGTTCTTAGGATATGGCCCCGCTTGCGGCCGTTCTCAAACGCTTTGGCCAACATAGCAGCCGAGCCGTCAACGCTGCAGACTTCAAAGCCTTCTTCAATCAGTCGAACTGAATGAAACCCGGTGCCGGTCGCAACGTCCAGAACCCGCTTGGCACCGCGCTCCTTTAACAACTTGATAAAGAAATCGCCTTCGCTCTCGTAGCGCGCATCCCAATCGATTAGTTCATCCCACTTGTCGACAAAGCCCTCCACATATTCCTGCTGATAGTGGTCCGACTCGCGAACTTCCACAGGATCCTTGCCGAAATCCTGTACGCTGTTATCTTTTGCCACGCTTGAATGTGTGATAAGTGCCTCCGTTGGTTGGTTTACAAGAACAAGCTCTGCCGTGAAGAGCATGCGCACAAAAGCCGCGCGCGTCTTGCAACGTTATCATTCAGTTTCAGTTTATTCATGAAAGGTCTTGCGAACCGCGTCTTTATACGAAAGATGACTTCCGGTAACATCATCAAACGCTTTCACGCGAACGCTTTGTTTGTTCTGCGGTGACCGTAGCTTGAGCTACAGTTCTTTTTACACTATACCGCGAATGGCCGCCGATTTCAGCACCACCGGTGAACCATTTTTGAAATGCGCGGCGGCCTGCACGCTATCCAACACGCGTCCCGGTGAAGCGATCCTCAGCCCGGCTGACGAATCCCGCCTTATTGACCGTCCCATCTACTGTGGTACTGCCATGTCCTGCGTCTAACATTCCCTCGGTCACGAAACATCCCGGCCACGGCACCTGGCAGCACCTCGTGACGGAGGGTTGCGAATCGGTCAGGCTGGACGCGGGGCCTGGCGGCTCCGCAGCACGAGGCGTGGTGCAGAGGGTGGGTTTTATGCGTTGCCGCGTTGCGCCCGAATCCAGCCAATGATCGGGTCCAGCGTCGGGTCCGGAGACGGCCCCGTGCCGTCCAGCGCGGCACGGAACTCGACGGCCAGTCGCTTGCCCTCCTCCACGCCCCACTGGTCGAATGCATTGATGCGCCAGATGACGCTGAGCAAGTAGACGGCGTGTTCGAAATTCGCCAATAGTTCGCCGAGGCTTTCGGCATCCAGCGTCCGGGCCAGCATCAGCAGCACCGGATTGTTGCCAGGCAGCGCGCGCGTGCGGTCTCGTGAAGGCTTGCCGTTGACCAGGGCGCTGGCCTGCCCCAACAGGTGCGACAACTGCTCGGACGGCCAGCCTTCGGGCCCTTCGCCGCAAAACACGCTGCCCAGCATGAGCATCGGATGCCGCCGTGTGCCCTGATGAAGCGCCTGATACAACGAATGCTGCAGTCCAGTCCCGGCGCCGCCGAAAATCAGCGGAGAGGTGCTTCCCCGGCTTGGCTGGCCGTCCAGCTCGACCGATTTACCAAGGCTTTCCATCACGAGTTGTTGCAGGTGTTCAGCCAAAAGAAACAGCGACGGGTCGTAGCTGACTACGCCGAGCGTATCGAAGCCGCCATCGCGCACCAGTGCATCCAGCACCCGGGCAAGCGCGTAAGCCAGTGAACCCGGCAAATCGTCGACAAGCTGTTGATCGGCCCGCCGTGCGCCGGCGAGCAGACGAATCCAGGCATCCGGGCCAATCCGGGCGGCAGCGCTCAAGCCAACACTGGACCAGAGCGAAAATCGACCACCGACCCATTCGGGAAACTCCAGTATGTTTGAGTTCTGAACGCCGAATTCGCGCGCCCGGTCGGGTCGTGCCGTGGCCGCCCAGATACGATCCGCAGCGCACGCGCCAAGCCAGTCGCGGATCAGCGCTGCCTGGGCCAGGGTTTCGCTGGTGCAAAAGCTTTTCGACGCCACGACCAGAGCGGTCGTTTCAGGAGCCAGCTTTTCAAGTAATCGCGCGATACGCCGACCATCCAGGTTGGACAATATCCGGAATGTTGCTTTTTTGCAACACCCAGGGTGCCGGTTAGGCCGCCTGCGCCGGAATCTCGCCCGCCACGCGCACGATGCGGTTGAGTTCGTCGGGATAAACCAGTCTCGGGCGATGCGCTGCAGCCTGCGCGGCGTCGACTGCGCCGTAGGCACAGATAATCACCAAGTCACCGGGCGAGGCCTTGTGTGCCGCCGCGCCGTTGACGCTGATCATGCCCGATCCTGCCTCGCCGCAAATGGCGTAGGTCACGAACCGCTCACCGTTGGCGATGTTGTAGATATGTATTTGTTCGTATTCAAGAATACCGGACGTTTCGAGCAGATTTTTATCAATCGCGCACGAGCCTTCGTAGTTTAGTTCGGCATGCGTGACCGTAGCTCGGTGGATCTTCGCTTTGAGCATATTCAACTTCATTGAAAACTTCCGTTCAGATCGCATCGTTTCACTTCACCCAAAAAAAAGCCTCTCCCCGGGGATGGGGAGAGGCAGCGTGTCGGAGTGATGTACCTAAAATTTCGCGCCCTGACACCTTGATTGCCGATCTGGTATTGCCAAGGTTCGTGGTAACTGT
Organism: Lysobacteraceae bacterium; assembly: GCA_020201235.1. Classification (GTDB taxonomy): domain Bacteria; phylum Pseudomonadota; class Gammaproteobacteria; order Xanthomonadales; family Wenzhouxiangellaceae. The sequence continues at coordinate 2,477 of JAIVHD010000074.1, read as the reverse complement.
ACCACAAACTTTTTAACTTTCCAAGCTTAATTTTCCAATTTAGCGACATTTTGTCTCGTTAGCGCAACATTATCAATCAAACGGGTCGTTCCCAACCGGACCGCAGCGAACAAACGATCGTTCCGACCGGTGGCCGGCCCCAAGGTTTCAGCATCTCTGAATTCGACATATTCAGGATGAAATTCGAGCTTTTCAAGACGCTCCAGTGCAGACCGCTCGAGCGACTGAAAAGTTCCCGGATCGGCGTGCCTGGCGCGCTCGGCGAAGTCTGCCAGAGTCCGGTAAAAGCCGGGCGCACGGCGACGTTGATGCAAGTCGAGATACTGATTACGCGAACTCATGGCGAGTCCGTCGGCTTCGCGCACAATCGGCACCGCATCGATCCCGATCGGCACGGCGTAATCCTCGACCAGCTTGCGAATGATCAACAACTGCTGGAAGTCCTTTTCCCCGAACACCGCGCGATCGGGGCGAACCTGCCAGAACAGGCGCATGACAGCGTCGCAGACGCCTTCAAAATGACCGGGACGATGAACGCCGCACAGGCCGCTGCTCAGCCCCGACGGCGGCTGAATCCTGAAGCGCTGCTGCTGCCCGAGCGGATACATGAGCTCGACGCCCGGTGCCCAGACATGGTTGCAGCCGTGCTCGGACAGCATGCGGCAGTCGCGCTCCAGGGTGCGCGGATAGCGTTCGAAATCCTCGCCCGGTGAAAATTGCGCCGGATTGACGAAAATGCTGACGAGCACGATCGCGCCGTTGCACGCGGCGCGATCGACCAGCGCCAGGTGGCCAGCATGCAAATTGCCCATGGTCGGTACGAAATGCACCGGATCGTGCAAGGCCGTGCGCCAGCGCCGCAACGCCGCCAGGTCGGTCATGACCTCAAGATCGGCGACTTCAGTCACCAAAGGACTCTCCGGAACCTGGAAACCGGCCCCGGCGAACAGCCTCGACATAGCCCTCGATTGCATCGTCAAGACTGGCTGAACCTGACAAAAAGTCACGCACGAATCGCGGCGTATGGCCGGCATACAGACCCAGTACGTCGTAGAGCACGAGCACCTGGCCGTCGACGCCTGCGCCCGCGCCAATGCCGATTACCGGGATACCGGATGCCCCGGTCAGGTGCCGCGCCAGCGCGTCGGGGATGCACTCCACGACCAGCATCGATGCGCCGGCACGCTCCAGTGCCGCAGCATCCTCGATCAGCCGCTGCTGCTCATCCGGCGTCCTGCCCTGGACCCGATAACCCGACAGGTGATGAACCGACTGCGGCGTGAGTCCGAGGTGACCGCAAACTGGCACGCCGAGCCGGCTGAGTGCCGCGACTTGCTCGAGCACCGCCGCGCCGCCCTCAAGCTTGACCATTTCGGCACCGGCCTGCATCAGGCGTTTCGCGCTTCGAATCGCCTGACCGGTATCGCTGTAGCTCAGAAACGGCAGATCGGCGATCAGCAGCGCGCGCTCGGTCCCGCGCCGCACGCAGGCCACGTGATACGCCATTTCGGCGACCGTGACCGGGACGGTCGAGTCGCGTCCCTGGATGACGTTGCCGAGCGAATCACCGACCAAAATGCAGTCGATGCCGCAACGATCCAGCAAGCGAGCAAATCCGGCATCGTAGGCCGTCAGCATGGCAATCGGTTGGCGATCGCGCTTCATCTGGTGGAGTTTTCGAATGGTAACGCCGGGAGATTTCATCGCGTGGGCTCGGTTGTCGGGTCGGGTTTTGCTGCACGCCGCATGGCGCTGCAATCAAGATCTGCCAACAGTTCTTCGACACGCCCTCGGCCCGGCACTTCGACCTGCGGGGCAAGATCGGCCAATGGCTTCAGCACAAAGGCTCTTTCGCACATGCGCGCATGCGGAACCTCCAATTGCGCTTGCCGGATCGTTTGTTCGCCGTATAGCAGCAAGTCCAGGTCGATCGGCCTTGGCCCCCAACGGCGATCCTCGGCCCGCTGCCGCCCCTGGCGGTCTTCGATTTGCTGCATCAGGCGCAACAGCTCAAGCGGTTTCAGGCTTGTTTCAAGTGACGCGACCGCGTTGAGGAACTCCGGCTGATCCGGATCACCCCAGGGCGGGCTCCAGTAGCGCGGCGAGATCGCCCGCAAGCGCGAGCCCGGAAGCTTTGACAAGGCGTCGAGGGCCCGGTCAAGTTGCTTTTCGGGGTCGTCCAAATTGCTGCCCAGCGCGACGAAAACACCGGTCATGACACCGGACGGGTACGCGTGGCCGGTTTGTTGCGCTTGCCGAAAATGATGTCCTCCCGGGTCTTGGGGTCGACTTGCTGTATCTCGGTCCACCAGGTCGCCAATTCAGCGATTTCGGGCTCTTCGTCGGCCCGTAAAAGCAGGAAATCATAGGCCGCGCGAAAGCGGCGTTCGTTGAGCAGGCGCATCGCACGCTTGCCCTTGCGGCGTTCAAATCGCGGCTGGAACATCCAGATTTCTTTGGCCATGGTCGAAAACCGC
>JAIVHD010000073.1:10642-14031 GCA_020201235.1 Lysobacteraceae bacterium | reverse complement strand
CAGTGCAACCTCGTCGTGCACGCTGATGCCGATCAGCGCGTCCAGCCGTTCCTGAATGGGCTCCAGGCCGCGCTGCTCGATGGTCGCGGTATCCATAAACGCGGCATGCACGGCACCGATTTGCTGGCGCGGATCGCCCGCTTCTGCATTGGATTCGGCCGCGTCGGCCACAATGCTGGCAACCCGCTCCTCGGCTTCCAGAGACAGCTCGGCGAACGCGCCAAAACGCGAAAACCCGGCCGGGATCTCGGACCGCTGCAACCAGCCTTCGTTGACAAACACAAAAAAATCATCGCCGGGCTCGACCGTCCGGCTGATTTCGGCAACATCAATGCCCCACTCGCCGATGCCGTCGGCCACGCTGGATCGGGCATGACCGGCGGCATCCTTGTTTGATGCAACGGGTGTTTCGGCGGCTGGCGCGTCCACCGCCGGCTGCGGTTCGGGTGGTGCCGGTGAGTTGCAGGCGGCAAGTCCGATGCAAGCGATGGCACTGATAACGAATGAATTGATCAATTTCATGAAATGACACTTTTTTGAAGGAAACCGAACGAGTTTGATCGACCGGCAGGCGCGACAACAGTGTCAAAGGTCATGCTTAACCCCGCCTTATTCACCACCCCACCGCCTGTGGCACCGCTAGCAGCCTGTCGGACTTAACGCTGATCTACTGCGGAAAAGCCGGATTGGGCCAGATTTCCCGCTCTTTTTCGTTAAATAGGCCCACTATTCGCCTCAAAAGATCGAAAAATCTAGCTCCAACCGGACTTTCCCTCGCTACGATCGGTCAAGTCCGACAGGCTGCTAGGCCCCGCGTCTACGGCGTCAAGTCTGCCTGGGCAAGCGACCGGCCGGTCAGTTCATACCAGGCCGACTCGCCCCAACCGGTGAGCTGTTCATCGACGAAAATCAGTGGCGTGGTTTCGTCACGGGTTGTGAGCCCGTCGGCTTTCACCCGCATGGTTCGATAAAAGAGCACTCGATACGCCGCACCGTTCAGCATGAAAGCCTCGCTAAAAGCGGGCTCGGTCGGCATGATGGATCGCGCGGCATCAATGCTCATGCCGATATTCAAGCTGTGAAGTGCCGCTCGGTTATCGCGCTCTATTTCTGCCCAGCTCTCATTTTCGAATTGCGCATCCTTGTTGCCGATCGCGACAACACAGCCTGAAAGAATGGTGACGGCAACGACCATTAAAACGAACTTGCCCATGACTGAGTGCTCTACTTTTTCACGAATTAACCCGTGATTATCGTCAACGAAACTGAACCGCGCCTGGGCCAAAAGTCATGGCATTGTTCAAAAACCTTGACATTCCCATCACACTCAGGGCATTCTAAGTCTCGGCTAACGTGACAACTGGCGAACCGGGGTTGGCAACCAACCGGCAAACGGGATTGGCAACCCGCTGGCAAACGGGTTTAGAAAATTCAAATCCTGTTTCAGCAAGAACCCGCAAACCGAGACAGATCCGACGAGTTGCCGACTGTAACCCCGGATTATTCACCACCCGATCGTAGCGAGGCGGTTTCAGAGCCCGTGTTTACAGCGTTTTCACGACCGAGCGCACCGCAAACGTACTCGCCTGTACGGTGAGGATGCGCGACCGAGTGAAACGCTGTATACGCGGGGGGTTCGAACCGCCGCAGTAGATCGGGTGGTAAATAATCCAGGGTAACGGCTTCCTGCTGTGCGTGGCCATAAAACCAAGCCGTTCGCGGAAGAGTGATGCATATCCTTCGTGGCGCTTGCAAACATCCACCAATGCACAACTCAATCGAAAGGAGATACACATGACTCGATTCACCCATCATCTGGCCGCTCTGGTCGGGGCCGCCGGCCTGGCGCTCGGCGGCAACGCGCTGGCCAACGAAGATCAGCGCTATATCGTGCAGTTCGCCCCGGGCCAAAGCGGCAACGGCGTTGCTGCGGTGCGCGCCCTGGGCGGCACGATCAAGGTCGATCTGACCGATCGCAGTGTCAACGCCGTGGCCGTCACCGTGCCCGAAGCGGCACTGGCCGGGCTTCGAAACAACCCCAACATCATCAGCATCGAAACCGACGGTCGCATTTACCCGATGGCCGAAGACGTACCGTTCGGCATCGACATGGTTCAGGCGCCGCTGGTCAGCGATGAATTCGCCGCCAACCGCACTGTCTGCGTCATCGATTCGGGCTATCACATCGGACACTTTGATCTGCAGGACAACGGCGTCAGCGCCAACCAGCTGTCCGGGAGCGGCGACCCGTTCATCGACAGCTGCGGGCACGGCACGCACGTCACCGGCACAATCGCCGCATTGGGCAACGGTGAGGGCGTGGTCGGTGTGCTGCCCGGCGGCAACGTCAAGTTGCACATCACCAAGGTGTTCGGCGACGACAACTGGACCTCCGGCTCGTGCGGCTACAGCTTCAACTCAGACCTGATCGCGGCGGCCTTCGATTGCGCCGACGCCGGAGCCGACGTCATCAACATGAGCCTCGGCGGCGGCGGATTCAGTTCTACTGCCGAGCAGGCCTTTCAGGACCTGTTCAACGCCAACGTGCTGTCAATTGCGGCAGCCGGCAACGACGGCAACACCAGCCTGAGCTACCCGGCCAGCTACCCGGCCGTGGTCTCGGTGGCCGCGATCGACAGCAATAAGCAGCTGGCCAGCTTCTCGCAGCGCAACGCCCAGGTCGAACTGGCAGGCCCCGGCGTCGGCACGCTGAGCACCGTGCCGGCGGTTGATGCCGTGGTCACGGTAGACCGCGATTACCTGGTCTCGGCCATGGACGGCTCGGCCAGCACAACATCGACCGGCAACCTGGTCGACGGCGGCCTTTGCGACAGCATCGGTAACTGGTCTGGGCAGGCCGTGCTGTGCGAACGCGGCGCAATTTCGTTCAGCGACAAAGCCGGCAACGTCGAAGCTGGCGGCGGCGTTTCGGCCATCGTTTATAACAATGTCTCGGGCGGCTTTGGCGGCCTGCTTGAGTGCAACGGTAATGGCGCTTGTTCGAGCATCCCGGTGGTCAGCATGAGCCAGGAAGACGGCCAGTCGCTGGTCGCCAACCAACTGGGTGCCTCGGCTTTCGTCTCGACCATCCTGACCGCGCCGGCCGACGGCTTCGGAAACTTGAGCGGAACCTCAATGGCCACACCTCACGTGGCCGGTGTCGCGGCGCTGGTGTGGAGCCACAACCCGAACTGGACGGCCGCCGAAGTTCGCAACGCGCTGATCTCGAGCGCCGAGGATCTCGGTGCGGCCGGCCGCGACGACAGCTTCGGCTATGGTCTGGTCCAGGCCCGCGCGGCGCTTGATTTCCTCGGCGGTGGCGGCGATCCGGTGCCCAACAGCCCACCGACTGCGGCGTTCAGCTTCGCCTGCACCGATCTTGCCTGTAG
>JAIVHD010000073.1:0-10417 GCA_020201235.1 Lysobacteraceae bacterium | reverse complement strand
GCCTATACCGACGCAACCAACTTTCGCGGCGGCGGCAGTCTGACCTACCAGGTCTGCGAGGCCGGCAGCAGCGTTTGTTCTGATAGCGTGACGGTCAGCTTCTGATCGTGCGACGGTCATCTCGGCGTTCGATCCTACAGCCGAGCCAATAGACCAGGCCCACGCCGTTCGCGGCGTGGGCTTTTTTTTGAGTAGAAAAACTCTGGATTAACCCGGATTATTCATGATCGGGTGGTGAATAAGGCGAATTACAACGCCGTTTCGTTCTCTTCGCCGGTACGGATGCGCACCACGCGCTCGAGTTGAGTGACGAAGATCTTGCCGTCGCCGATGCGGCCGCTACGCGCGACCTCGACAATGGTCTCCATGGTTCGTTCGACATCGGCATCGGCGACCGCGACTTCCAACTTGAGCTTGGGCAGGAAATCGACAACGTATTCAGCGCCCCGATACAGTTCTGTATGCCCCTTTTGTCGCCCGAAGCCGCGCGTCTCGGTCACGGTCATCCCCTGGATCCCGACATCCGACAGGGCTTCTCGAACATCGTCGAGCTTGAATGGCTTGATAATCGCGGTAATCAGTTTCATGCACGCACGCTCCATTGACTGGGTTATGAGGAAAGCCCGCCACGGGCCACGCCAGGTACTGTTGCAAGTGGCGTGCCATCCCCCGGTCGCGCGCCAGCCGGGCACTTTCCGGATGTTACGATCCGGATCACCGCACCGCGCTGGTGCACGCGTGCAAGAGCGCGCGCCCCGGCGGTGCGACCGAAAGCCGGCCCGCAACCGGCTTTGCAATCCAACGAGGCCGCTGCGCCCGCCGCAGGATTACGCGGGCAAAAGTTTAATCAGAGCCTCCCTGGGCATGCGGGAGTTTACGGGTGAGCGTGTTGCGGCCGATCCCCAGCATGGCGGCGGCTTCGGCGCGCTGGCCACCGGTGGCTTTCAAGGCCTCCTCGATCAGGCATTGCTCCAGCCGGGAAACCGCTTCCGGGAGCAGATCGTCGGGTTTCCCGGCAAGCCCGATGCGCGCCCAGGACCGCAGCGGTTCGGTCCAGGCGGCACTGGGTTCGCGCGCGCTGGACGTGAACGGCAAATCGTCAACACGAATTTCGGAGCCCGGCACAAGCGCCGTCAGGCGTCGACAGAGGTTGACCAGTTCGCGGATATTGCCCGGCCAGTCGTAGGCCACCAGCCGGTTCAGGGCATCGCGGCCAAGATGCTTTCTGGATGTACCGAGTTCATCGGCCGCGCGCTGCAAGTAATGATCGAGCAGCAAGGGCACATCGTCGCGTCGATCCTTCAGCGGGGGAATGCGCAACTGGACAACGTTGAGCCGATGGTATAAATCTTCGCGAAACCGGCCTTCGCTGACCGCCTGCTCGAGATCGCGGTTGGTTGCGGCGATGATGCGTACATCGGCGCTCATGCATTGACGTCCGCCGAGACGGTAGAACTCGCCCTCGGCCAGCACCCGCAGCAGCTTGGCCTGCAACGGCGGCGGCATGTCGCCGATTTCATCCAGGAACAGACAGCCTCCGTCGGCTTGTTCGAAATACCCCGCCCGCGCCTGATCGGCGCCGCTGAACGCGCCCTTTTCGTAACCGAACAACTCCGATTCCAGCAAATCCGAAGGGATTGCCGCCACGTTCAATGCGATAAACGGGCGACCGGCACGCGGTGAACTTTCGTGCAGGGCGCGCGAGATGCACTCTTTGCCGGTGCCCGACTCGCCGATCAGCAGCACGTTTAAATGGCTGTTGGACAGGCGACCGATGACCCGAAACACTTCCTGCATGGCCGGCGCGGAGCCAATCAGTGAGGTACTGTCGGAGGTATTTGTGCGGCTTGCGTCCGCACTGCTTTTTTCCAACGCGCGATGGACCAGGCCGATCGCTTCATCGAGGTCGAACGGCTTGGGCAGAAACTCGAATGCGCCGCCCTTCAGCGCCGCAACCGTGTTGTCGAGATCGGCATAGGCGGTCATGATGATCACCGGCAAGTCGCGCAGGCGGGCTCGTACGCGCTCGAGCAGGTCCAGACCAGAGCCCCCCGGCATACGCAGGTCGCTGATCAGGACTTCGGGGCATTGCCCTGCTGGAACCTGATCCAGCGCCCCCAGCACCGCTTCGGCACACTCGAAGTCACGCACCGAAAAACCAGCGCCGGCCAGGGCGCGCGAAAGAACGCGACGAATCGAGGCGTCGTCGTCGACAATCCAGATCTCGGCATTGGCTTTGTTCATGGCCGCAAGTGTACCCCGTCGTTAATCCTGTGAAATTTAGAGCGCGCCCAGGCCGGCCTCAATGCGAATCGGGAACCGGCAGCAGGATCCTGAAGACCGTCCAGCCGGGGCGGCTTTCGAATGCGATGTGGCCGCCGTGGCGATCGGCGATTTCCTGCGAGATCGACAAGCCAAGGCCCGTGCCTTCCTCGCGTGAGGTCACCAGTGGAAAGAACAGCGAATCGGTCAATTCATCGGGCACGCCCGGTCCATTGTCGATGATCTCCACGACCACCGCCAGGCGATGCAGGCGACCGGCCCAGGTGATGTGGCTGGCCGAGCGCGTGCGCAGCCTGATTTCGGTCGCGCCGGCTTGCAGCGCGTTGCGCCCCAGGTTGAGCAGCGCCTGCAGGATCTGGTCGTGGTCCAGGTCCACCGTCGGCAGGCTGGGATCGTAATCTCGGATCACCGCGACCCGCTCCGGCGCTTCGGCCCGCAGCAGCGAGCACAATCGTTCTACCGGCTCGTGCACATTGATAGCACTTAGCCGCGGCGTGCGCGCCGGGGTCAGCAGATCGTCGAGCAGGCGATGCAGGCGATCGGCTTCGCGACAGATAATCTCGGTCAGTTCGCGCTGCGATTCCTCGATTTCGCCACGCCCCAGCAATTGCGCCGCACCGCGCAGGCCTGCCAGCGGGTTGCGGATTTCGTGCGCCAACTGCCGAACCATGTGCCGGGATAATGCCTTGCGCGTCGATCGATCGTGCTCGTCCAGGATTCGACGGCGCAAGGCCGCGTCGTGCAACTCAAGGAGAATCCAGCCATCCGGCAGCGGCACGGCCTGCGCATCAACCCACACCGTTTCATCCCCGAGCCGCCAGGAAACATCCTGGACCACAATCGAGCGCTGGTCTCTCGCGGCGCGGCCGATTAATCCGGCCAGTCTCGATGCGCGAAGCGGTTGGTCGAGTACCCTGCCCTCGGTTGCGCGCGCGCCGGAAATGCCCAGCATGTCTTCTGCCGCAGGATTCAGGTATTGCGGCTGTAGCCGCTCGTCGAAAAGAATGACCGCAGTCTGCAGGTGCGCAAGCCAATGCGGCACCGTGCGCTTGCTGCCGAGCGTGCCGGAAGCGCTGGATTCGCCGAAGACCGGATGCTTGGGGGGCTTGAGAGGACGTGACATGGTCAATGGTGCCGGCTGCTGGATCGGGACATCATTATCCCGCCTTCTTTACCATTGCGCGACAGCGAAGGTTGTCAGCACCTGCCCCGAACGCGATCCGGGGTCGGGTGGCCGGAGCGTTTTGTAACAGACTGCACTGGAGCCGCACTCGCCCAGCCTGTCGATACGGGCCGGTGAGGTGAGACTGCGTGACCGAGCAAAACGCTGCAGGCACGGGTCCTGGGGCCGCCGCAGAAGATCGGGTGGTGCACCCTTCTGATTGCATTCGTAAGCCCGGGTTCAACTCGCCTTTCCCAACCGGTCGACCCGGAGCCGGTCGCGCGCATCGAACAGCCGGCGCGCGCCGGCCGCGACTGCGGCCAGCGTACCGAATCCGGTACCGACGGTAATCGTGAACATGATCAGGATCTGGTACTTCACGGCGATTGCCGGCGGCGTACCCGCCAGGATCTGACCGGTCATCATTCCCGGCAGGCTGACGATGCCGGCCGCGGCCATGGCATTGATGATCGGCATCAGGCCCGAGCGCACGGCGTCGCGCCGAAGCTCGCCAATCGCGACATTCCAGGGCTGGCCGAGCATCAGCCGGTTCTCGATCATGGCCCGCTGCCGCCAGACAGCCTCGGTCAGCCGGTCGAGGCCGAGCGCGACGCCGGTCATGGTATTGCCCAGCAGCATCCCGAGCAACGGGATCGAATATTGCGGCCGATACCACGGCTCGGGCGCGATGATCACGACCAGCGTGATCACCGTCACGCTGAATGCCGAGATAAACATCGAAACAGTGCCGATGCCGAAGGCCCAGCCGCCGCTGAGGCGATATTTCTGACGCACGGTGACCTCACGCCCGGCGACCAGCAGCATCACGCCACCCATCAGGCCGATCCAGACAAGGCTGCCGAATTCGAATACTGCTTCCAGAACCACTCCGACCAGGGCGAGCTGAATCACCGTTCGGGCCGCCGCAATCAGCAGCGACCGGGTCATGCCCAGGCGTGCCAGCCAGCTGGTCACGGCCAACGCCACAACCAGTCCCGAAGCCAACGCCAACTGCCACCACGAAAGATCAATCACGTTCACCCAGCCCTCTCCAGTGCACCGTCTTCGATCCGGAAATGGCGACTGCCCAGGGCCAGCCACTGCTCGACCCGCCGGATCGTCTCGCTGTCGAGATTCGCAGTCGGCTCGTCGAGCAGCAGCGCCTTGGGCCGACAGGACAGCGCTCGAAGCAGCGCCAGGCGCTGCTTTTCGCCCGTCGAAAGCCGGCTGATCGACCAGCCCATCGCCTGGTCGGACAATGCCAGCGCCTCGAGCCCGTCGCTCATATCGGTTTCGAAATGCTCGCCGACCGTGTCGTACCACCATTGACTTTCGGCCGGAACCAGCATCACGCGGCGACGCCAGCGGTGCGCCGGCGTTTCGCTTTGATGCATTGCGCCCAGGCGCGCGTCACCGGCATGCGGTTCGAGATCGGCCACGGCCCGTAGCAGCCGGGTCTTGCCGCTGCCGGAAGGGCCGGATACGAAAACGATCTCTCCGGCCGCGACCGAAAGACTCACCGGCACCAGCTCTCCAATCGTCATTTCCCTGAGTTCGAGCTCGTTGTCCGATGCGCTCTCGAGCTCCTCGTTCGACGCGTTCATGAACGCACCGGCCAATCGTTGCACGCCCGATCACAGCGTACCCGCATCCGTTGTTTTCGACATTTCATGGCACTGCCTTTTTTTGTTGGTCGCCCGCGTGCGGTCTATCGGACATGGTAATCCCGAACGATTCACCCGCCGGGCCGATTCATCACGCGCCCGGTTGATTCACCACCCGGTCGTCGCGAGGTCGTTCCAGGCCTCTGTGCCCCTCGCCGATCCTGCAGACTGTAGCGGCTTCTCACTGGTTAGGAAACAAGCCTGGAGGACGCATGGTCGGCGGTGCGCTGCTGGTGATCATCCTGGCCGCCGCGCTTGCCAATCTGGGCGTGATTCCGCTGGCCAGCGAGCATGTTCCGGTCTACGATCAATTACTGGGGACGGTAGCGCCGATCTCGATCTTCCTGTTATTGCTCAACGCCCGGCTGTCGTCGCTGGCGCGCGCCGGCCTGCCGATGCTGGGACTATTTGCGGTGGCCGCAGCCGGCACCGTGATCGGCGTTCTGGCTGCCGGCTGGCTGCTCGATGCGCGCGAATGGATGGGCCAATGGCACGGCCCCCTGTCCGGCATGTTCGCGGCAACCTACGTCAGCGGCGGCGCCAATTTCAACGCCCTGGCGCTGCACTACGATGTCATGAAAAGCGGGAATCTGTATGCGGCTGCTGCGGTTGCCGATCATGTCATGACGGTCGTGTGGATTGCTCTGCTGCTGGTCTTTCCACGCCTGTTTCGCGGCTTATTGAAAAGCGACAGCCAGGCGCCGCTGCAAGACCCAAACGATGATCCCGGGGCCGAACCGCACCAGCCCGGCAAACCCGGCCTGCATGACATGGTGATGTTGATGGCCCTTGGGGCGGGCGCATTCGTCGTATCCGGAAAGCTTGCGGTGTGGCTGGAAGGACTGTTCGGGGTCCAGGTGCCGCCGATTCTGATCCTGACCACGATCGCGTTGCTGCTGGCGCAGTTCGAAGCCATTGCGCGACTGCGCGGCACGCAAATGCTCGGGATGTTCGGCGCCTATCTTTTCCTGGCCGCGCTGGCCGCCTATTGCGAGGTCGCCGCGCTGCGCGAAACCGGCGTGCTGGGCCTGAAACTGCTGGCTTTTGTGGTGCTGCTGATCGCCATTCATGGTCTGGTTGTGGTCGTCGCCGGAAAGCTTTCCGGGCAATCGGCAGAGACCGTCGCGGTGGTTTCGGCCACCACGGTCGGCGGCTCGACCGTGGTCCTGCCGCTGGTCGAGAGATTCGGCCGGGCCGACCTGCTGCTGCCCGGCATCGTGCTGGGCACGCTCGGAAACCTGCTTGGGACCTACATCGGCTTCATGCTGGTCTACGGCCTGACTTAACCCAATCTGCTACCGCATGGATTCTCGCAGCCTGCCCATCGACGCGCTCTTGCCGGACTTGATCCAGGCACTGCAAACGCAGCGCGTCGTCCTGCTACAGGCACCGCCCGGTGCCGGCAAAACCACACGCGTGCCGCCGGCGCTGCTGGCGGCAGGCTGGCTCAATGGTCGAAAGATCCTGATGCTGGAGCCTCGCCGCCTGGCCGCACGCGCCGCGGCCCGGTTCATGGCGCGCGCGCACGGTGAGCGCGTCGGTGCCAGCTTCGGCTTCAGGACCCGGCTGGAAACTCGGGTTTCAGCACACACCCGGGTCGAGGTTGTAACCGAGGGAATCCTGGTGCGGATGCTTCAGCGCGACCCGGAACTTTCCGGCTACGCGGCCGTGCTGTTCGATGAATTCCACGAGCGCTCGCTAAACGCTGACCTCGGCCTGGCGCTGGTGCGCGAATGCCAGCAAGGCCTGCGCGAAGATTTGAGAATCGTGGTGATGTCGGCGACGCTCGAAAGCGCCCCGCTGGCGCGGCTGCTGGACGACGCACCGGTGCTTTCAAGCGCGGGACGAAGCTATCCGGTCGAGCTGCGCTACCGCCCACCGCGACGCGAGCAGCGGCTGGTCGATGCCATGGCCTCTGCGGTCCGGCATGCGCTGACCAACGACCCGGGATCACTCCTGGTATTTGTCCCAGGCGTCGGCGAGATCCGAGCGCTGGCGTCGCGACTGTCCGATGGCCTGCCGCCCGATGTATGCGTTTGCCCGCTGTACGGTGCGCTGAGCGCGGCCCGGCAGGATCAGGCCATTGCCCCATCCGCGCCGGGACAACGAAAAGTCGTGCTGGCGACCTCGATCGCCCAGACCAGCCTGACCATCGAAGGCGTGCGCGTGGTGATTGATTCGGGGCTCGACCGGCGCTCGAAATTCGACCCCGGCTCGGGCATGTCGCGGCTGATCACCGACCGGGTATCCGCTGCGGCCAGCGAACAGCGCCGTGGCCGGGCCGGACGCATCGAGCCGGGCGTGTGCTACCGACTCTGGACCGAAGCCGAACAGAAACGCCTGCCGGCATTTACACCACCCGAGATTCTGGAGGCTGATCTGGCCGGCCTGGTACTGGAACTGGCACATTGGGGGGCGCGCGCGCCGGATCAACTGACCTGGCTGGACCGGCCACCGAAGGCCCACTGGAACCAGGCGGCCGACCTGCTGCGATGGCTGGATGCGCTGGATCACGCTGGCGCGATCACGCCGACCGGCCGCGCCATGCTCGATGCGGGCATCCATCCACGACTGGCGCATATGCTGGTTCGCGCGCGCACGCTCGGCCTGGCGCAAACGGCGGCTGGTCTGGCCGCGCTGTTGAGCGAGCGCGATGTGCTCGCGCGCGACTACGGCTGCGATCTGGAAAGCCGCCTCGATGCGCTTGAAGGCGCGCGACCGGCGAGTGACGGCGCGCTTGGCAACATCCGGAGATTGGCACGACGGCTGGTCCCGGACCGGCGCGACGAGACTGCCGAGAAAGGCTCCGCCGGTCGTCTGCTGGCACTGGCGTTTCCCGACCGCATCGCGCGCCGCCGGCCGGGTGGTCGGGCACGCTTTCAGTTAAGCAATGGCCGCGGCGCGTGGCTGCCCGATGACGATCCATTGGCCGGCTGCTCATGGCTGGTCGCGGCCGAACTGGACGGCAAAGCCGACGAGGCCCGGATTCGGCTGGCTGCCAAAACCAGCCTGGAAGCCATCGAGGAGGGTTTATCACGGCATCTGCTCGAAACCGAAGCAACGGTCTGGGACGAGCAACGCGGTACGGTCGTCCGCCGCCATCAGCGCAGGCTGGGCGAACTGGTGCTGGAGCAGCGCGACTCAAAGCCCGATGACCCCTACCAAATCCAGCAGGGGCTGATCGAGGCCGTTCAGGGACAGGCTTCCGAAAGACTGGGCTGGACTGAGAGCGCGCACCAGTTATGCGCGCGCGTCGAATTTGTCAGGTGCCTCGGACAGCGCGATTGGCCGGCCTTCGATCGGGCCACGCTAGGGTCCGAGCTGGATCTCTGGCTGGCGCCGTTTTTGGCCGGACTCACGCATCTCCGAACCGTGCTGGAGCTGGATCTTGTTCCGGCCCTGCGGGCACGACTGGGCTATCGGGAAGTGGTCAAAGACATGCGCGGGCGATATCCAAAACACCCGTGGCCCGATGACCCGCTGACCGCCACGGCCACGCTGCGCACGCGCCACAGGCGACGCTGACGGTTACCGTCGCTGCGTTCGACCGGCACAGACCCGCAATCAAAACGTCGATAGCCCGGTAAATTCCATGAACCGATACTGCCAGTAGCGCAGTCGGCCTTGGTCGGCGTAGTGCTCGTAAGGCACACTGTAGCTTTGGCCCGGCCGGTTGTTCCAGCGACGCTCGAAATACGCCGCAGCATCGGCAATCGCGCGGTGTCCGGGATCGGCGACCAGGCGAACGTTGGTTTCCAGGTTGAAATCATCGAGATTGCGCCGGGTGTAGTTGGCCGAGCCGGCGATGAGTTCGGCGCGACCGTTCTTTGCGCGCACGAGCACGAGCTTGTCGTGGCATTGTTCGCCGTGCGTATCGCACCAGCGAACCGGGATACCGGCGTCGTGCAGTTCCCAGCCGACCGGGCGGTTGGGAACGCCGCTTTTCTTGCGCCCGAAGGCGCCCTTGTTCGGGTCCATCAGCACGCGCAAGCGCACGCCACGCAGATGTGCGACCTTCAGCGCGCGCATGATGTCGCGGTGCGCAAAATAAAACATGGCAAGGTCAACCAAATCGCCCGGTTCGGCAAGCGCCAGTGCGGTCAATACGGCTTGCCGGATTTCGGCCTCGGTCAGCACCTGCAGTTTGGCGAATGGTGCCAGAGACGGGTCGCGGTCGCCCGCTTTCTGCCCGACCAGGCCGGCGGCATCGGGCCATTGCAAATCGGGTGCTGAAAATGCGACAACGGCGCGCTCGGTTTCGAGAAGATCAAGAGCGGCCGCGCCCGAAAACTCTATTGCGATATTGGAGTGGGCGCTGGATGCGTCGTGCGGGTTACCCGAGGTCACCAGCCCGACCCAGTCATCACCGGCATCGACGACCAGCGTCTTGCGATGATTGGCCTTGAAATTGAGCATGCCAAGCACCCCGCGTAGCGTCACCTTCTGGTCGCCGACCGGGTTCGGCAGCCAGCCGCCGCTGGATGAATTGCCAAACCACTGGCAGCAGATACGCCAGACACCCGACCAGGCCGGATTGGAATCGCGCAGCGGTCGCAGACGGGTCATGACCACCTCCACTCCGGCCTGGCGCATGCGCTCCAGCAGCTCCACATCGAGACTTCCATACAACGTGTTGATCGGGTCGGTAATCAGGATGACCGGCATTTCCGGCGAACCACGCTTTTTCTTGATCAGCGCATTTGCGACTTCGGTCGACAGCGCCCGCATGTTGGGCCCTTTGACGTCGCCGGCAAAGTCGTTGAACAGAAACATGTCCATCACAACCAGGCGCTCGGCGCCTTCGATCAATTCGAGAATCCGGTCGAAAATGCGCTGATCGACATGCCGCCGGCCGCTTGGGTCGACGTAGCTGTAGTCGGCCAGGAAACCCAGCTGCTCGACCGATTGCATCGGCTTGGCCACGCTCATACCAGGCGGCAGCGCCTTGTTGCCGTGATACGTGCCGACTGCGATCCACGCCACCAGCAGGACCAGTAGCCAAAGCGCCAGCAGACGTCGAACCCGGTGGCGCGGAGCCGAGCCGGACCGGTTGCGGCTCATCCAAAACATTGACGTGCCGGCCGCGCGCTGGCCCGCCCGACCGCGAGACCACCGAATGAACCGGCGGCCCCGGCGATGCGGGCGGTGTGGTGAAAGGCCCTCGTCATTTCAAGTTTCCAAGAACAGGCAGATTGATCAGTACGCCTGAAGCGGCCGAATCAGTCGACTTCGGCCAATTGCAGCCGGACCGTGACCGCGCCCATTTCCGGCGGCAGCCTGGTTTCGGCCTTGACCAGCAGACGTGGCG